>JBAIXL010000104.1:0-1750 GCA_037916685.1 Methanolinea tarda | reverse complement strand
AATACCCATCACCAAGGCATGGCTCCGCCGGTACTCCTCGAGCATGCGGGCCAGCACCTTGCCGGCAGAGGCCCGATCCCGAAATACGCGGACCCGGTTGCGTAGCTTTGGGATATCGAAGATTTTGGCGTTATCCATCGCCCCACGCTTTATATCTCTTGGGTGACTCTCTTATCAACGGTCCCCTGGGGTGTCTCGCCCCTGAACGTCATCTTCAGGTCATACACGCCTGCGCTCCCCGTCTTCTCAATATAAAAGCCCATTTTTCGGCAAAGACGAAGCATGCGATCATTATCCATAAGCACACTTCCGGTGAAACCGAGAAGGCCCTGTTTTTTCGCCAGATAGGTGATGTAAGAGAATAATTGGAATCCTACTCCCTTGCTTTGAAAGTCGTCTCTTACCGCAAGGGCTATGTCCGCGGTGTGGGTGGCCTCTTGTATCCAGTACTGCCCGATTCCTATGATCTCTTCTTTTTCTCCCTTGGGTATCACTGCAAGGATCACCATCTTCTTCGTGTAGTCTATGATCACGAATTTCTGCAAGAAATCGTGCGGAAAATCGGGTGGTCTGGAAAAAAACCGTCGATAGAGGCTGTCATCCGAAAAACGATGGAAGAAATCCTTCACCAACGGCTCATCGCTTATTTTCACGGGTCTCAAAAAGATCTCCAGCCCAGTCTTGGTAGTTCGGTAAGTCTCCAGATTTTCAGGGTACTCCCCTTCCCTGCCTGCAATGAATGCCTGATCCTGGAAGATGAGGGATGACTTCTTCGCCTCTTCGATCAGCCACGGACGAAAGGTGGGATGAGCGATCGCTATCAATTCCATAGCGCGCTCGCGGAGGTTCTTTCCCTTTAAGTAAGCGATCCCAAATTCCGTGACCACATACTGAACATCGCCTCGATTAAGCGTGACTCCAGCTCCCTCCTTAAGAAAGGGAACAATTCGTGAGACGTTACCGCTTCCGGCAGTGGAAGGGAGGGTAAGGATCGTTTTCCCGCCGTGGGACAAAACAGCACTTCTCATGAAATCGGCCTGGCCCCCTATGCCGCTGTAAAACAGCTTTCCAATCGATTCCGCAGTGGCCTGCCCGGTCAAATCGATCTCCAAAGCGCTATTGATGGCGACCATGTTGCGCTGCTGGGCAATCACCAAGGGGTTATTCGTATAATCGATCGTCCTGAATTCGACGGAAGGATTATGATGGATGTATTCGTAGGTGTCTCTCTTTCCCATGCAGAATGAAGCGACCGTTTTCCCGCGGTCGACGGCCTTTCTTGTGTTATCCACCATCCCTTTTTTCATTAACTCTACGATCCCGTCATTCAGAAGTTCTGTGTGGATACCAAGATGGCTTTTGTGGTCAAGATTTGCAATGATCGCGTTGGTGATGTCCCCGTATCCGACCTGAATCGTATCTCCATCCTGAATCAGCCGTGAAACATATTTCCCGATCTGTTGGGCGATCTCGGTATCCGCATCCGCCTCGTATTCCAGAAGGGGCTCGTCATAGGGAATCATGAAATCAACATCCTCGGCCCGGATAAACCCGTCTCCTTGGACGTGCGGCACATTCGAGTTGATTTGAGCGATCACCAGCGAGGCATTTTCGATAGCGGCCTTGACGATATCCACGCTCACCCCCAGCGACAAATAGCCGTGGTCATCCGGGGGGGAGGTCTGTATGAAAGCGACATCGATTGGAATGACTCTTTGGTAAAAGAGGTCTGGAACCTGCGACAGGAAGA
>JBAIXL010000103.1:0-5968 GCA_037916685.1 Methanolinea tarda | reverse complement strand
TGGAAGCGATGGAGCTGTCCTATTTCGGAGCGAAGGTGTTGCATCCCCGTTCGCTTGAACCGGCCATGAGGAAGAACATCCCCATTCGGGTGAAGAACACCTTCAATCCGACCCATCCCGGGACGGTCGTTTACCGGGAAGGGCACGTAGATACCCGTGTTGTGAAAGCGATTACCCTCATCGATAAGGTCGCTCTGGTGAATATCACGGGAGTCCAGATGATCGGACGGCCGGGGGTCGCCCGCACGATCTTTGCTGCTCTCGCCGACAAAGACGTCAATATCATGATGATCTCCCAGGGATCGTCGGAGGCGAACATCTCCCTGATCATTGAGGAGTCCCATCTGGACAATGCTCTGGAGGCTCTTTCAGGTGTCCATAAATCTGGATATTTCCGGGAAGTGACTTCGGAACGCGAGGTGGTGGCCGTTGCAGTGGTTGGAGCAGGAATGGCCGGAACTCCGGGAATCGCCGGGCGTATCTTCACCGCGCTCGGGACTTCCTGCATCAATATCATGATGATTTCACAAGGTTCCTCAGAAGCGAATATTTCGCTTGTCGTAAAAACCGTCGACGGTACCAAGGCTGTTCAAATCCTCCATGACGAATTCCGCCTCGCGGAGGCACCCAATGCGCAGCTATAGTTACCGGGGGGCAGGCGTAGATATCGATCTGGAGAGACGGTCTATCGAATCACTGATCCAGCAACTGACCTTTCGAAGAAAGGGCCCCTATACCATGGTGGGTACGATTGGACATTTTTCCGGTCTTATCGACTTCGGAGACCAGGTCTTGGCCCTCACTACGGATGGCGTGGGAACAAAAATGCTAGTGGCGGATCATCTTCACGACTGGCACACAATCGGTATCGACTGCATCGCCATGAACGTCAATGATCTCTACGTGATGAATGTCGAGCCCATCGCCTTTGTGGATTATATCGCAGCGGACCGGATATCGACGGAGGTTATGGAACAGATCGGTGAGGGACTGAATGAAGGAGCCCGTCAGGCCAATATCAATGTGGTAGGAGGAGAGACGGCCACACTGAAAGGTCTGATTAACGGACTGGATCTGGCCGGGACCTGTCTGGGGATCCAGCGGAAGGAAGAGGTGGTAACCGGAGAACAGATTCGGCCAGGAGATATTGTAATGGGCGTGCCCTCCAGCGGTATCCACAGCAACGGCCTCACTCTGGCAAGAAAGATAATTGAAGATACGGGCGGTTATGGGAAATCCCTGGATGGGAAAGTCAGCCTCGGTAACGAACTCCTCCGGCCTACTCGCATCTATCGCGAAAGCCTGGCGGTATGTTCGGCCTGCCCCGTTCATGGAATGGCCCATATCACGGGAGGCGGACTGCTGAACTTCCTCCGTCTCACATCGTTCGGCTTTGAGTTCAACGATCCTCTCCCTGTTCCTCCCATCTTCCGGTACCTCCAGAAGGAAGGGAATGTACCTCGTGAGGAAATGTACCGAACCTTCAACATGGGTATGGGATTCGCCTTCATTGTGCCGGAAGGAAGCGTTCGAACAGTAAAAGAGTTGATACCCGATGCCCGCGTGGTGGGAAATTGCGTAAAGACTCCGGGCATATGGATTGAAGGGGAACCGGTTCGATACCGGTAACCGGATTGCTCCGTCCTTTTGAAGGGAGAACCAGTGATCTCCGGTTCCCCGAAAAAAGGGGCCGGATACCAATTACCCACCCATTGCTAACCGGCGTTTCGGAGAAGCCCACTTCAACGGATCCCTATTGTAATCGGTGATCGTCTCTTTGTTCAGGCCTTTCAATGGTCACGAAAAGAGACACTTACAGAAAAGAAGAGAGATCCCGTTGGATCATTAAGAGCCCTTCTCGGATTCCTCCGGTACGTATGGCTCATGCGTGGCCTGTTTGCTGAGGATGGCACTGTTCCCGCAGGGGTCTTCGATCACCAGGGTAAAGGGTATGCCACCCTCCATTGCCTGATGAATTTTACCCTGGATATCTCGTGCACGGCTGAGGTCTTCTCCCTCAGACCAGGATATCACACTTTCCACCGCTTCCATCACACGCCAGAGAACCCCCTCTACATTGGAGACAAATCCTTCGCACACAGGTCCCGGCTCAATGGTCACTCCGAGCTCTGGGATGCGTATGATCCCGCTCGTGCTGCGTACCACCCGGGTCGCCAGATCTTCCGAAGAGGCGACGGGTACTTTCCATCGTGTGGGTTCCCCACCTCCGGTGATCATCGTATCCGTGTGACGGAACCCGCAGTCACAGAGTGCCGAAGAGATCAGGATCTCGGGAAAATAGGGAATATCTTCGGTCTGATATAGGTATTCAATATCTTTTTTGCAGAGTGGACAGGGCGCTCTGAGGGTATACCTCAAATGTTTACGCCCCTCCAACCTTGTCGCGGGAGATCTTAACCGACATGGGGGTGATCACGACATACCGCTGGTCTCCCAGGCCTACGATGTCACCATTGACGTCTCTTGCCACTTCTTTAAGGTCTTTCAACACGCGTTCGTAGGTGATGCGGTCCATCTTCAGCTTGGTCACATCGACGATAACGATATTCCCGTTGTATACCTCGTCTTTCACCCTCGGGGTGTCTTTCAAGTCCCCGATGGTGGCGACCTTGACGTACATGGAGGCTGCTTCTTCGCCTTCCGCACCTTCAAATGCCTGCAGATCCAGCTCCATATAGTCGTCTTCGCTGACAGAGGGGTTCCTGCCAATGATGCTGTCCAATAACTTGCTCATAACTGAGATTAGAATGGGGTCGGTATATTATAATATCTTTCTTCTCTGGAGATCACACTTCCAGCCGCCAGAGCTGGTCTCCTACAAAATGGACGGTTTTACACATCTTTCCTTTGGTCTCAACCCGCATCTGATCCGCATCGAAGCGTGCGATGGCCACCGCGATCGGCTTGTTATGGACCTCCTCTACAATAAGAACCGGCGCACCCTCCTTCACATCATCCGTCAGAGAGTGGATACCGGGTCTCATCACATCGGCCCCGTTGACCAGGAAGGGAATGGCTCCCTGATCGACCGTCACACGCCGCTGTGGAAAGGGGTGGACAAGGGCTCCCTTCAGGGAGGGAAAGACCCAGGTCATGTATCGCATGAGGAGAGGCTGACGATCTACCAGATACAGCGTGAAGGGAGAATCGGTCTCTACTTTCTCCATTCGTTCGGATCGGAACAACTCTGCCCCCTCTCCGATCTGAGTCCTCAACTCCTCCATGATCCCGGCAATTTCATCTTTCCTGATGGTGTGCCGTTTCCGGATGATGATATCTGCCATTTTCCGTTATAGTCTCCCATCTGAAGAGATAAAACATTTTGGCAGAGACGAAACCACGTTATATTTAAGTAGGAACCTCACTCAAGTACTTACTCCAGACCAGCATTGTCAGGGAATTTTATGACTAAAAGGCCGATGGATATTTTAGATCAGGTATTAAACCGCCAGCCCGTGATCGTATCTTTAAAGGGAGGAAGAGAACTCCGGGGCATTCTTCAGGGATATGATATCCACATGAACCTTGTTCTGGACAAAGTTGAAGAGGATATCGACGGTCAGGTGGTCAAGGTCGGTACCCTGATTGTGCGCGGGGATAACGTCATCTACATCTCGCCCACCCTGGGTTAAGGAGAGTTCAACAATGTCAAAAGGCACACCATCTATGGGGAAACGAACCAAGACCATTCACGTAGCCTGCAGGAGATGTGGCAGCATCTCGTACCATGTACGCCACAAAGTCTGCTCAGCGTGTGGTTTTGGTAAAAGTGCACGGATCAACAGCTATCGCTGGTGGAATAAGAAGCCGAAAACACCGACCCACTAGGAATCATACATGTGTGGAATCGTTGGCATCGTGGATGCTGGCGGTGTCTCTTTTTCCCTGTATTATGCCCTGTACGCCCTCCAGCATCGGGGTCAGGAAAGTGCAGGGATCACCACTTCCGATGGAAACCGGGTATACAAGTATAAACGGGAAGGTCTGGTGGCAGAGGCCTTCAATCAAGATATCTTGGAATCACTACAGGGAGGAGTGGGAGTGGGACATGTTCGGTATCCCACCACCGGGGCAAACCTTCCGGAGAACATCCAGCCGTTCAACTTTCATTACAAAGACCATTATTTTGCCATCGCTCATAATGGAAATCTTGTAAATTCAGACGAACTGAGGCAGGAATTTGAAAGAAGAGGAGATATCTTCTCCACAACCACAGATACCGAACTCATCGCAAGCGTTCTCATAGAGGAGTACCGGAGGGCAGAAAATTTTGAGGATGCCGTTGTGCACTGCATGCGCATCCTCCGTGGATCCTACGCCGTAGTGATGCTTCTCGATGGGACCTTGTATGCGTTCCGTGATCCCGCCGGGATCAAACCACTCTGCATCGGAAAACTTTCCGGTGGATATATCGTGGCGTCGGAGAGTGTCGCCATCGATGCACTCAAGGGAGAGCTCCTCCGCGATGTCCGTCCGGGAGAACTGATTCGTCTTGATGACGAGGGACTTCACAGCATGCAGATCGCGACTGCGAACCACCGTGCGCACTGCATCTTCGAATACATCTATTTCGCCCGTGCCGATGCCATCCTGGAAGGGAAACTGGTATATGACGTACGTCGACGTATAGGGGGTCATTTGTTTGACGAGGCACCGGTGCAGGCAGACATGGTTTCACCGGTTCCTGATTCGGGTATATCCCTCGCCATCGGATACGCCCTCCGGTCCCGCATACCGTTCCTGGAGGGGCTGATGAAGAACCGGTACATGGGAAGAACGTTCATCAAATCCACTCAGGAAGAAAGAGAGAGTGCAGTTCGCATCAAGCTAAATCCGATCCGAGACCATGTGCGTGACCGATCGGTGGTACTTGTAGATGACAGTATCGTCCGGGGCACCACAATGGGGCATATTGTGGATCTCATGCGGGGAGTGGGGGCGGCGGAAGTCCATGTACGCATCGGATCTCCCCAGATCATTGCTCCCTGTTATCTGGGTGTGGATATGCCTACACGGGAAGAGCTCATCGCGAGCAACAAAGCAGTAGAGGAAGTGCGGGAACACATCGCAGCCACAACCCTTCATCATGTCTCTCTCTCCGCACTGGTGGAAGCGATTGGGATTGACCAGCAGGATCTCTGCATGGGGTGTCTTACCGGGACATACCCGTTGACCATCCAGGGAGAAACCTGTGTTCCGCGGCTCATTGATATCGTGGGTGGAACCTATCAGACCGAACTGAAAAATTTTGGAAAAGGACAGAGTGAACAACCGGTTACGTGAGAAGAAGTAGCGAGGGATGGATTTGAACCATCGATCTACGGGTTATGAGCCCGTCGGGATATCCTGACTACCCCACCTCGCTATGCAGGCACTATACTTTCTCGGTCGTTGATAATATATCTATCGCGAATCTATTTCGAAGACAACCAGAAACTCGCGACGCCGGTTTCAATTCTTGGCTTTTTTGAATTCAAGATGGGATCGGAAATCCGATGCACCGGGAAAACGGAAGCAGATGTTATCAACTGGGAATTCCATTGTGTGAACATGGACGACGAATTACAGCAGATCCGAGAGAAAAAACTGCGTGAAATGCAGGAAATGGCGACTGCCCGGAAACAGGGAGAGGTCCATCTGGTCGAAGAAAGTAATTTTCATGAATTTATTCACAAACATACTTCGGTAGTGATAGATTTCTGGGCGGAATGGTGCGGACCATGCCGGATGGTGGGCCCCGCAGTAGAACACCTGGCGCAAGAGTTCGCGGGAAGGGTGGTGTTTGGGAAATGCAACACGGATCACAATCCTCAGATCGCAATGAACTTCCAGATCTCGGCAATACCCACGCTCCTGTTTTTCTCTCACGGAAAACTGGTGAACCGGGTAATTGGTGCGTACCCGGAGTCAGCCTTGCGGGCTCAGGTGGAACGGAGCTTCGGTTCGA
>JBAIXL010000102.1:0-1918 GCA_037916685.1 Methanolinea tarda | reverse complement strand
AGCAGGGACCTGTATCCGGATGGGTATGCGGGACCAAAAAAGAGGTTAGGTGGCGGGAGGTACTTCCGGTTTCTCCGGTGGTTTTTCCGTCATGATCGGAGCGGCTTTCGATACCATTTTCGGTTTCCAGAAGATCGCCCAGAGTCCCCCTATGATTCCCAGGATCCCTCCGATAATGTATCCACCGGACTCCGCAAAGCTGAGAATGGAGAAGATCAGAACGATGATTCCATAGGTCGAGTGGGACATGGGACGTGTGTATACCATGTAACCGGCCACGATCACAATGATTCCGCAGATGATTCCCCATACTCCTGCACCCAGGATCACCGATACCGCCACGCCGGGGATAACGGGTGTTCCCGCGATGCCGACTCCGAACAGCACCAGACCCGAGATGAGGATCAGGATACCGCCGATGACGGAGAGAATGACCGCGATGCTTGGATACTCTTTGTTAGCCATGGTTTATGCACCGGGGCAGGAATAGTTGCAGGGTATATTTAAAGGATACGCCAGAAGGCGTATATCCCACCACTGGCACAAATTCGGAAGAAAAAAAGGCCATTTGTCTATGGCTCGCGTTTCTTGTTCCGCAGCAGCGGCATTAGCAACGACTGAGCCACAATCATCCGTTCAATCTCCCCGGTATCCACGCTCTCATTGGTTCCGTGGATACGTGATTCTGCCAGATCCGCGCATCCCCAGAGGACGAACTCCGCTCGCGGAACCGCCTGGTGCAGGGTCTCAACCAGAGGTATGGATCCCCCCGCACCGATCAAATTCGCCGGTTTTCCGTATGCCTGCTCCAGAGCATTCCTGGCAGCAAGGAATCCGGAGCCTTCGGTCGGGCAGACAAATCCCGGAGAGGCGCTCACCTTCTGCAGCTCCACCCGCACGTTCCAGGGAGTGGCATTCTTCAGATGATCGATGAGAAGACGCAATTCATGGTCCGGATCCGCGCCGGGCGCAATCCGCATGCTGACCACGGCCGTGGCCCTAGGAATGAGGATGTTGGAAGCCTCCTTTACCGAAGGAGCGTCGATTCCGATCACCGATGCAGAGGGTTTGGACCAGAGTCGCTCGCTCAGCGTTCCGGAGCCGATCAGATCCGCTCCTTCGCAGACTCCTGCCATCCTGCGGAAGACCGGCTCCGGGAATTCTGCGTCGGGTGATGGGGCTGTCTTCAGATTCCGCACCTGCACCTCTCCCCGGGCATTGTGTAACGTCGAGAGCATGCGAATCAGGGCAACCAGCGCATCCGGAGCCGCCCCGCCGAAGGACCCGGAATGCACCGCATGGTCCAGGGCAGTGACCATCACCCGGCAGGAGACTTCCCCTCGCAGCGTGGTAGTCAGGGCCGGTTCTCCCACCGTGAGATTTCCGTTGTCCGTCACCACAAAGAGATCGCAGCCGAAAAGATCAGGATGGTCCCGGATATACCCTGGAAGATGGCTGATGGTCTCTTCTTCCCCCTCGGCCACCACCTTTATTCCCACCGGGGGGTTCCCGCCCCATGAACGGATGCTGGCCGCATTGATGAGAATACCGGATTTGTCATCCGCGGTTCCGCGCCCGTAAATCCTGCCGTTTTTTTGAGTCGCTGTCCAGGGATCCGTATCCCAGCCATCCGTTTTTGCCGGTTGTACATCATAGTGGGCATACATCAGCACCGTGGGGGCTCCCGGGGGTGCGGGTACCTCTCCAAACACCAGGGGATAACCCCCCGGAAGATCGATGAGATGGGCATCCGCGATCCCGTACCGGTGAAACAGATCGACCGTGGCCTCCGCCATCTGGTGCACGGGTTCCGGTGGATAACCGGGAAATGCGACCGAAGGGTAGTGGACGAGATCGCGGAGATCCCGCACCAGTTCGGGCATCATTCCCCGAACCGTCTCCTGAATATGTGAAGCTT
>JBAIXL010000101.1:0-3387 GCA_037916685.1 Methanolinea tarda | reverse complement strand
CCGTGACTGCCCTGAAATCCCGAAGCCTCTGCATCTGCAGGGGGATCATCAGATAGGGTTTTGCTGCCCCTTCGGTGCGGGTGATGGCAAGATAAAATACGTGATCAAGAGTTTCGCGGGACACTCCCAGCAGGGCTCCGGCAATCAATGCTTTCCTCCCTGAAGTGACGTCCAGGGCTATCGTCATGCCCTTTTGTTTCCTCACCAAAATCGCCTCCGGAATACGAGTGCAGGCAGAATGGAAATCCGCCTCCGCGAGCACCATTTTCTCCATCCTGGGTCGGATATGATAGGCCTCGGATAAAATGGATAGACCTTTCTGGACGGGATCGAGCTCGGGTGCAAATATCTCTTCCGTGATCACGAGGATCTCCGATGGCCGAAAGGCGGTCTCCCGCAGTACCGCAAAATAACAGTTCAGCAGCGCCCATGAAGATCGACCCAGAATGGTGAGATATGCAAGTTCAACGCTCATGTTTGGCTCCCTGCAGCCCCTGAACACCCTGTCCCAATCGTAAGTGTGCGATTGATCGATCTATAACGAAATATTTCCGGAATTTATTCACGGGATCGAGAGGGAGACTTTTCGTACCGACGGTCCGAGATAACTGTACAATCGAGGGTCTATAGACAGGTGCATCGGTCAGCTCGATACCGGTAGACATTCCAGGGCTCCTAGAGAGTGCCTCTCTTTGATCAGGGAAAAGGTTTGGGTTTCCACTCCATTCAATACGGGAGAGAATCGAGAGACGCGATACGGGTTGAAACAGCATGCTAATACGGTACGCGATATACTGAAGCTACATGAGACCGGCATTTTTGATTTCCATGGTTTTCGTTCTCGTTATCGCATCCATTGCGGGTTGTACTACCTCATCCTCCTCTCCACCCCCATCGCCCTCACAGTCACCTTCTTCGATCAAGACGGTGATCGCGGGAACGAACGACGAATGGTCCCTGTCTATGGGTTGTTATGCGATAGTAACCGGCTACGCCTACAACACAGGATCCGTTACTGTGGACTCTGTGGTAGTATACCTGACCCTGGTCTACCCCGATGGAACCATTCGCGATTCCAGCGTCGTCTACATGGGTTCCATTCCCTCACAGGGGTCTGAGAACTTCCACGTGATCCTCGATCGGGAATGTGGGGAAGAATATAGCCTCCGGATAATCGGGACCCCCTGATGGCTGGATCTAAATATTTTTGGCCGATGGAATTAAGTCGGCCCTGCGCAAAGACCCGATAGGACATAATTCATGGATCTGCTCTCGCTCCTTTCCCTCATCTCGACTGGCGTCCTCATCCTGAACTTTTTTTTCGTTTTCGCCATCCTGTTCCTGGAGCGAGGAGATCCTACCCGGACCCTTATCTGGATCATGGTTCTGCTTCTCCTTCCCGGCCTGGGAGCCCCGCTCTATATCTTCCTCCATCAAAATCACCGCCGAAGGATGAAGAAATTCGGGCAAAAGGAGGTGATCGATGCCCGGTTGCGCTCCCTGTATATGAAAAATTTGTGTCCCGATGGAAAAAAGTGCCCGCAATTTACCGAATCCCTTAACCATTTCCAAGGACTGGCAACGATGGTGGCAAGGGGGGATCCGGATTCTGTGCCAACCCCAGGAAATGCCGTACAATATTTCATCGATGGAAAGGAGATGTTTGCGTTACTGAGCCGGGACCTCCAGAACGCCCGGGATCATATCCATTTCCAGTTTTACCAGGTGAAAAATGATCGCCTGGGTCGTGAGATTCTAGAGATCCTAGCCCGAAAAGCGAAATCGGGAGTGCGAGTTCGGATTCTTCTGGATGCCTGGGGATCGCGGAGGATGGGATCTCTCCTTCCTTTGCTACGGGACAGCGGAGTGCTCCTGGAGTTCTTCTATCCCGGCATCTATCATTACAATTACCGCAATCACCGTAAAATTGTGGTGATCGATGGAGAGATCGGCTACTGCGGTGGCCTGAACGTCGGTGAGCCGTATATCGGGAACGGCCCCCTGGGCTACTGGCGCGATTCGGCCCTGCGCATTCAGGGTCCGGAGGTCTATGAACTTCAGGTCCGGTTCATCCAGGACTGGAATTTTTCCAGCTCTGATCAGGTCCACTTCGATCCGATCTATTTCCCTTCGATTGGAGCCAAGGGGGAATCCGTGATTCAGGAGGTGTCATCAGGACCGGACACCCCTCGGGAGCGGATCAAGGAGGCCTATCTGAAGATGATTTCACTTGCTCGGGAGTCCTGCTACATCCAGACCCCATATTTCATCCCCGATCCAAGCCTGAAAGAGGCTCTTGCCATCGCCGCCACATCCGGGGTGGATGTGCGTCTGATGATCCCGGACAAACCAGATCACCCCTTTGTATTCTGGGCTACCCTCTCTTTCTGTGCGGATCTTATAGAAGCGGGTGTGCGAACCTACACCTACCGCCCGGGGTTTCTTCACGCAAAGATGATCGTGGTCGATGGGATGGCGGCTTCGGTAGGGAGCGCCAATTTTGATATCCGATCCTTCCGGCTGAATTTCGAGACCAATCTGATACTCTACGATGCTCCTCTCTCCCAGAAGATCCGGGAGATATTTCTAAAGGAACTTGCTTCCTGCAGCGAGCTAACCCAGGATCGGTATAATGCACGAAGTCTGACAGTCCGCATCAAAGAACCCTTTGCCAGACTCCTGTTTCCCCTGATATGATCCCATCTCTATTTTCTGGATTTCTGTGTCTCACGCGCGATCTGAGATGTCACAAATCTTCGAACCCGAGGCGCATTCTGACGGTAGTGGACGGCGAGGGAGGGGAGGGTGTATCGAAGATGTTTAGATAACACCATCATTCCCATCACACTCTTATCCACCACATTCCTTTCTGCCCCTACCACAAGGCTTCTGCGATGAAGGATCTCTTCGAGGAATCCTTCCACACCCTCTGCCGACGTACAGGTTAGGACTCCTCCCAGATCCCTGAGCAGATGTCCATCCGAACCCCCCACCATGCCCAGACTGCGGGAGAGGGCGAGTTCCGCGGCTTTCAAATTGTTACGCCGTATCATCCCGCCACAGAGAACCTCTATGGCGTCTACACGAGAGAATACTCCCTCGTCCAGCTCCTTTTTTTCTACGCATTTGGCCACACCGCGGTTGAGGACCAGATACCCATAGGGGTGGGCAGCCGCCCGGACGCAGGTATATTTCTCGGTGACTTCCAGAAGATCGGTGGTAGAGAGTCTGGTAGCCAGAAACGGGCTCGGTCCTTTCTTTTTTTCGAGATCTCGTAGATAAAACTCCTCCAGATCAGAATAGGTATAAAAGAACAGGAGTATGTGCGGACCGTCCGAAGTACTCACTTCGATACCCGGTATGATTCGGGGGGTACCTTCGGACATC
>JBAIXL010000100.1:0-9744 GCA_037916685.1 Methanolinea tarda | reverse complement strand
CGGCAGGCTGGCCACCTCCTTCCGGGTAAAAGAGGGTCTGGTCAAGGATGACGTAGGCATCGAATGCATCCAGGACCACCGCCTCGAACTCCATATCATCCGGCTGCTCGTAGTAGAGCTTCCGAGTCGGAGGGAGCGTGTGGATCCGTTCGCGGTACTGCTCCATTGAGATCTCCCGAACGGGTTCCGAACGTGAATGCAATCCGGCCACCATGGAGTAGAAATTATCCGGCAGTTCTACGGAAGTCCCCTCTTCTCGTGCGATCTCGAATACCATCTCCGGTGGGATACCGTGGGAATCATACAAGGTGATCAGGTCGGAAACGGGAATGAATTCATTACGCTTGCGGTATGTGGACGCCAGTTTCTGTACAATACGGGTCCCCCGGCTCAGCGTCTGACGGTACCGTTCCACCTCATTATGGACAATCTCCTGGATGATCTCTTCACTCTGTTCAAAACTATCATCGCCAGAAAGCCGCATCTGTCTTCGAATCAGATCGGCGAGATCGGTTTCCATACCCAGATCGTTCATCATGCGCAGGGTTCTGCGCAGAACGAGGCGGGTGAGATACCCCTCACGCACGTTTGAGGGGATGATGCAGTCACCCAGCATATACGCCAGGCAGCGGGTGTGATCGGCGATCGTGTAGATCTTTTCAAAGGGAATGATCACTTTCTGGAGATCCTCCAGCGGGACCCCGATGATGTCCGCCACCTTCTTTCTCATGGAGAGGAGATTCGAACCCTGAATGTCCATCAGTCCAGCATACTTGGCATTCAGTGCCAGGATCCGGGCATATTCCTGGGTGGACAGAAGACTCTCCAGATGGGATTCCTGTATCAGGGTGTCGATGATGTCCGGAAATACGGCATCATATATGGTCGGAGAACCCTGGGAAGCCCAGACAAACCGTTCCAGACCATATCCTGTATCGACAATTCGTGTCTTCATCGGGTAATACGATTCCCCGTCCAGTACCACCGGAGGCTCCCCGGTTTTCTCACGACCCATGTTCATGAAGACCAGGGTCGCCACCTCCAGCCCACCGATCAGCACTTCCAGAGATGGACCCGCATTTCCTCCTCCGAACCAGGGATGTTCCTTGTAACTCACCCGTGTGAGGTCTCCTCCGATGGAGGCCAGGAACTCATCACAGAGAGCAACGGTCTCATTCTTCCAGTAGATCTCCTGCTCGGGGGAATTGAAGGCGTGATGCGCCATCATTTCAAAAAGAGTGAGGTGCCGTCCGGAACGGCCTACCGCATCAAGGTCATTCAGGCGTATGCAGGGCTGGGATATGGTCAGGGGATTGGCCGGTGGAGGCACCTGGCCACTGGTGACATAGGGCTGGAAATCGGCGATGGACGCGATGGTGAGATAGATATCCTCCCGCCAGCGGGCCGCCACAGGATATCGTGCCAGACGGGTGTGCCCATGCCGTTCGAAAAAGGAGAGGAAGGCTTCCCGCATCTCGGGAACGGTGTGGGGATGAAACACCGGATTCCCGATAAAGGTATAGGACTCGCAGGGTGCGTCACCGCAGACCTCCCGATTGGGATCCCGGGTCCAGAACGCCGATCCGCAGGACCTGCAGGTCTTCCGGATCAGTCCCTGATCACGGAAATAATCGAGTTGATATTCTTCCTCCATCATGGAAAATCCCGTTGTATGACAGTATATTGTACCGTGGGCATGATAAAAAGTATTCGTGGTCTTATCGTCTGAGAGAGGGGTAGTACCAGGTGTTATAACGCTCGAAACAACCGGTGGCACAGGCGACCCTCACCGCTAACAGATGGATACATTCTCTCCCCCGAAAGAGAAAGTCGTTGCAGGTGCAGAACTCCTCATCTACCACGTATTCGTCATTGTATCCCACCACCACAAAAAAATCACAGTACTTCTTCACCCTCCGTTCTTCAACGGCTTTCAAGGCTTTCTTTCCCCGTTCTCCGTGATGTTGGATGAACGCCATTTTGCGTTCCGGGGTAAGGGATTGCGAACAGTGGAGTTCATCCCAGACCGTTGTCATCCGATATACCTGCAGGGAGGCGCACTCTCAAGAAACGTCCAGCCGTGTTCCTCTGCCAGACGCCGCATCGCAGGAGCCTCCAGGGCGTAATGTGTGGATTCCAGCAGGGGCAGAGGCGATTTCAGGGCCACATGGTGCTTGAGTTCAGCAGAAAGGAAGGCCTCTGCGCCATGATACCGGGCATACTCGATCAGTTCCGGATAAAAACCGCTGCCGCCTACGACGGCCAGCGCCCTGGGCTGTGTGAGGCTTCCGTAGAGTTTCAGGGGAGCAGTCAATCGCTGCTGAATCGCGGGAAGCGAGAGCGGGCATTCCCCAAGGATACCCATGGGCATCTCTTCAACCTTCCTCATCTCCAGGATGAGTGCGAGGGTCTGATTTACCCCCTTCGGAGCACGGTCAAAATTGGTATGCATGACATAGAGATTTATCCGGCTGCCGAGAAGTGCCCGGAGGAGGAGGGCGTCTTCTCCCTGTATGGAAAACAGGGGTTGATAAAACGGGGTGTGGTGTGCGATCAGGAGGGTGCATCCTCGATCCATGGACTGTTGCACCACACGGGGAGTCACATCCACGCTGCAACAGACGTTTCGAATATCTTCCTCCCCTTCTACGATCAGGCCGATCCTTTCAGAATCTTCTTCATCCGCCAGATCCGCGGGAGCGATCTCCTCCAGTTCTTCCAGGACCGAACGAATCTGCATGCAGCAATGTTGCCTTCGTGGCGATAAAATGATGACGTGAGCCGTGGAGGGGGATCCCCGGAGCCAAGGAATAGAATCCCCGAAAGCCGCCCTGAGATACAATCATGGAAGCCGAGGGAATGACCACAGGACCCACCCCGGTGTTCCCTAGCTCGATTGAATCTGGGAGCTGAATGAGTTATTACTAGCAGTAATAAAAAGGCTCATTACATATTCAATTTAATAATATGGCATGGACAAGTCCATTGCGCTGATCAATAAGAAAATACGGGAAGGTTCCGCCCGGGTCGTCACCGCCGACCAAATGGCAGATCTGGTGGACGAGCTGGGGGAGGAAGGTGCCCTCAAGGAAGTGGACGTGGTCACGACAGGGACCTTTGGAGCGATGTGCTCTTCGGGAGCATTTCTGAACTTCGGGCATGCAGATCCCCCGATACGGATGGAGCGCATCTGGTTGAACGATGTCGAAGCCTACGGGGGCCTCGCGGCGGTGGATGCGTATATCGGAGCCACACAACCGTCTACCACACTAGGCGAACAATATGGAGGAGCGCACGTGATGGAGGATCTTGTCTCCGGCCATGTGGTGGAACTCCATGGAATTTCCCGAGGCACCGATTGCTACCCGCGGAGGACGATTACCACCGAACTGGTCATCGAGGATCTGAACCAGGCTACCATGGTGAATCCCCGTAACGCATACCAGCGTTATAATGCCGCGACCAATTCCACCGATCGGACCCTGCACACCTACATGGGCACCCTGCTTCCAAACCGGGGAAACATCTCCTATTCCGGTGCCGGATCGCTCTCCCCCCTGGCCAATGATCCCCGGTTCCGCACTATCGGAGGCGGTGTGCCCATCTTTCTCTGCGGTGCCCCGGGCATGATCATCGGCGAGGGCACCCAGCACTCTCCCGCGGGGGGATTTGGTACGCTCAGCGTCACCGGCAACATGAAGTCCATGAGTCCTGATTTTCTGCGGGCGGCGACCATGCACCAGTATGGAGTTTCCCTGTACGTGGGGGTGGGGGTGCCGATACCCATTCTTGACCAGGAAATGGTCCGCAGCACTGCGGTCCGGGATGAAGATATCACGGTAGATCTGCTGGATTACGGCGTCCCCCGCCGCAATCGGCCTACCCTCCGAAAAGTGACCTATGCGGAATTAAAGAGCGGTAAAATCGAGTTGCATGGAGAGGAGATTCGTACGTCCTCCCTGTCTAGTTACCGTAAAGCCCTTGAGGTGGCGCGCACGCTGCGGGACTGGATTCAGAAGGGGAACTTTGAACTTGCCCTTCCCACACGGAGAATCGATCCCACCGTTTCCGCACGCCCGATGCGGGAAACCGCTCTTGTTCCGAGGGTACAGGATATCATGAACACAAGCGTGATCAGCATTAGCGAAGACGAAAGCATCCGCACGGCCGCCAAAGCCCTGCTGAAGGGAGATACCAATCATCTTCCGGTGGTAAACCGGGAAGGCACTCTGGTGGGAATTGTGACCACCTACGATGTATCCAAGGCTGTGGTAAAGGAGGAGAAGAATCAGAAAGTGAAGGATGTCATGACAACCCGGGTGATCAAGACCTCTCCGGATGAGCATGTGGATGTCGCCGCTCAGAAACTGGAGCGTTATAATATCAGCGCGCTCCCCGTGGTGGATGACCAGAATAAGATGATCGGGCTATTGACGGCGATCGATCTGGGAAAACTGTTTGGAAAGAGGTGGCAGAAATGAAGCTGTTGCTGACGTTCTCAAAGAAAAAGAACCGAGAGCCGGTGATCGCTCAGGCGGTAAAAGAGACCGGAGTGTTGATCAGTGTGGAACGAGCCCATATCGATTCCACGTCCGGAGAGGTCCTGATCGATGTCCCCGATGCAGATGCCCCGCGGATTTGTCAGCTCATGCAGGCGAAAGGGGTGACGGTACGCATCCTGGAACATGGCATCACCCGGAACGAAGAAGAATGCGTGGACTGCGGGGCGTGCGTCAGCGTCTGTCCCAAAGAGGTATTCTATCTGGACGACGAATTCCGCCTGCGGCTGAGGGACGAGCGCTGTGTCCTCTGTGGAAAGTGCATCCCTGCCTGTCCGCATCGTGCACTCTCCCAGAGTCTATGATCCGGCACCATTTCCGGTACCGTCAGACCATCACCACCCTTCTTGCGGAAGAACATGACCACATCGACGCGGCCATCGATGGGATGCTGGAGGCACGGGAGGGTATCGAGCGGTGCATCGAACAGGATCCCTTCTTTGCCCTCACCTACAGTCCCTGTCCGCCCCCCATCCAGGACCGGTGGGTCGGAAGGATGTGTGCCGCGGCAATGCGGGCAGATGTGGGGCCCATGGCCGCAGTGGCCGGAACCATCGCCTGGGCGGGCATGGAGGCGATGCAGCGCGAGGGAGCCGTGTATGGAGTGATCGATAATGGGGGGGATATCGCCCTGGTCTGCGACCGGATCGTGACCGTGGGAATCTACTCCGGCGCTGAATCAGGATCGACCCAGTGGGCATTTCGTATTCCGCCCCGGGACCGGATCCTGGGCATCTGCACCTCGTCTGCGACGGTAGGTCCTTCCGTCAGTTTTGGCAGGGCGGATGCAGTGACCGTGTTCGCCGAAGATGTCTCCCTTGCTGATGCCTGGGCTACCTCGTTATGCAACAGGACTTCTGAAACGGATACATTTGGGGATCTGGTCCTGGATCCGGAGATTCAAGGAGTATTAATGATCCAGGGAAAGGATACCCGGTCGTTTGGAACGATTCCTCCCCTGTTGCGGGCGAAAGTGGACTTCGATCTGATCACACGGGGGTAACATTCTCTTCGACATATTCATGGGCTTCGCGATAGCCGTCCTTTCCCTGGAATTTTGCCCTCAGCCGTTCGCCATCTCCGACGGCTATGAAGGGAACATCGTCCCGGACATAGAAGACTATCTGAAAAAGGTCGACCTCTTCCACCAGCACCCCGTCCTGGGTATCCGAGGCTGGTGTGAGGATCAGGTGTTCCCGGACGAGGGAATCCGGGATAGTGCGGAAAAAATAAAAAAAGGTCTGATAGGCGTTTAGAAAATCCGATACCAGAAGTTCGGCTCTCGAAGTGGGTTCGAGCGTATCGAGTACAGCCGCCAGCTGTTCTTCGTTCTCACCCCCAATTTCAAGAACTTTATCCGCCAGTGCGGCCAGCTCGAAATAATCCATCATACATTCTCCGGTCCCTCTCACCTATGAACAGAATTCAGGCGCCCAGCGTTTCTGAGTGATGGATTGCCCCAGTATTTATTAAGGCGCTATCACAAGTCCTACTGAGTGATCTTATGGGCTTTGTAGACATCATCTACGAGTACCTGCAGGATCTCCGGCGTGAGAAGAACGACCCGGAGAGAACATCCTATGTTGCGCTGAGAGCGATAAAAGCATCCTACTACCGGTTCTCGATCGACTGGCCAACCATCCGGGCAGCCGGGCAGAGATCCCATTACGATCATTATCTTGAGGCGATCTTCGATCAGTATGCCAATGTATTTCTGGATGTGGCCACGGAGACAGCGGACGTCCGCCCGGAACAGATCCGGGATCTGCGCACCATCGCCGGAGATCTCCGGCGTGCGGCCGCTACCTGTTCCATGAACATTTCCACCGCTCAGGAGATCGCGAACAGCGCCCAGGACTTTGCAGAAGAAAAAATACAGGAACTGTCCAGAATTTCCTAACCGTCCCGAGAAGAGATCCGGGAGGATATGAACATCCTTTCAGGGATCAGGGTAAAGGGATTCTCGACAGCGGGAGATGCTCGGTTCCCGCGCCAGAACAGAAGATCCTTTTTTTTATGGAGGTGTGGCGAACGAACCTCTCTCCATATTGCACGAAATCCAAAAGGTATTTCGGGAGAGGTGAAGTACATTCTCGCGTGCGGGACGAAGAGATCGACTGGTGTGTCTACCGCGTGATTGCGGATGGAGATGCGACGATCCTGGCGGAGGTCATCTCCTGCCTGCGATGTGATCCGACCGTGATCCGGGCGTCCGTTTCCCGATTGATCCGGGCCGGACTTATTGCCAGAGAGGGTGATTGTCTGTCGATTCGGGGGTTTCAGGATACGCTGCTTCACCAGCAGATGCAGGATGATGACTGTCCGGTGTATCTGGATGGGGGGGTCATCAAAGTGAAGAACGACCAGGAGAGACCGGTATAGGTGGAACAAGTCTGCATTCTCAGACTCGGGCACCGGCCGGCCCGGGATGCCCGTGTCACCACGCATGTCGGCCTTGCCGCGAGGGCGTTTGGGGCGGACGGAATGTACCTTGCTGCCCGGGATCCCAATGTGGTGGAAAGCATCCGGGACGTGGTACAGAGGTGGGGGGGAGATTTTTTCATCACGGATTCGGTCTCCTGGAGATCCTGTATACGACAGTGGAAGGAGCAGGAGGGAACGGTGGTCCACCTTACCATGTATGGCCGACCGTTTACCGAGATGATGGAGACGCTCCGGTCCTGCGGGCGCGTCCTGGTCGTCGTGGGAGCGGAGAAAGTTCCAGGGGAATTGTATGGTCTTGCGGACTACAACCTCTCGGTAACCTCCCAACCGCACTCCGAGATCTCCGGCCTTGCGGTTTTTCTCGACCACCTGTTTCAGGGCCAGGAGCTGGCCAGGACCTATCCGGACGCCACCATGAGGATCACCCCCGGACCGGGGAGGAACGACTGAACCATGCAGCAGCACGTACTGGTGGCCGGGTTCTCCACCCGTCATGTGGCACAGTCCGCATTCCGCGCCGGGTTCATCACCTATGCCGTGGACCACTTCTGCGACCAGGATCTGTATTGGTACACCCGGGACCGGGTGCGGTTTGAGGAACTGGAAGAGATTCCGGAACGCATCCGTGCGATCTGTGATCAGTACCCCATCGACTTTCTGGTAGTTACCTCTGGTGCAGAACATCTGCGAAGTCGGGTACCGGTCCTGGGGACTTCTCTTAAAAATCTCGAACCCCTGCTGGACAAACAGAAGACGCAACATCTGTTTGAAGAGCTGGGGATACCGACCCCTGCTCTGATCACCGATAACACCTACCCGGTGATGGCCAAACCGGTACAGGGATCCGGAGGCTGGAGAAACAGAATTCTTCACAACGATGATGAGAAGCAATCCTGGGTGAAGGAATTCCCGGATATTCCCAAGATCTTCCAGCAGGTAGTGGAGGGAGTTCCCGCCAGTGTTTCCTGCCTGTGCAATGGAAAGAGGGCGCAGGCCGTCGCAGTGAACGAGCAGATTCTGAGGGGAATGGGTGATTCTCCCTGTGGATTTTCGGGTTCCATCACGCCCATCCTCCATCCCAGAACCGGAGAGATGATCTCTTTTGCCGAACGGGCGGTTCTGGAGAGCGGATGCCTGGGATCGGTTGGCGTGGATTTTGTCCTTTCCGATAGGGCCTGGGCCATCGAGATCAATCCCCGGTTTCAGGCCACACTGGATACGGTGGAGATGGCCACGGGTGTCAACATGTTCACCCTGCATGTCCAGGCATGCCAGGGAGTTCTTCCGGCCCGTCCATCATCTGTACGGAGATTTGCGGCCCGTTCCATTCTGTTTGCAGAACGGGACTTCACCTTACAACAGGATCTTACCCGCTTTGCCCCTTCTGTCGCGGATATTCCCTGGCCTGGAACGCACTTTGAGGAGGGGAATGCCATCATCAGCGTGTTCGGCAGTGGGTCCACCCGAGAGGCGGCAGAGAAGACGCTCAATAGTAATATTACAAGCGTCCGCAGATATATACAGCAATGACCGCTATAACGGACCTTCTGGAAGATCCCTCTATACGCTCCTATCTTTTACGGCTTATCGGAGAAGAGGGGGTGGAATTATTGAAAAAATTCCCACCCGAAGGAGAATTCAGTGATGAGGAACTGGCCGCAAAAACCGGTATCAATCTGAATTCGGTCCGCCATACCCTGTATACCCTGTACGAAAAAAGACTCGCGGAATACCGTCGCATCAAAAATGCAGAAACGGGATGGCTCACATATCTGTGGAAACTGAGCCCCGATACGATCTATAACGCCGTCTGTGAAGACCTTCAGATGGTGCTGGAGAAGCTCGAAAGTCGTAAGAAGTACGAGGAGGAGAACGACTTCTATATCTGCAAGACCTGCGGTACCTTCACCTTTAACGAAGTGGCCGATACGGAATTCCAGTGCCCCCTCTGCGGGAATCCGGTGGAGCATTTCAACAATGAAACGCTCCTGAACGCATTAAACAGCCGGATTGCCCAGATTCGCCAGTCTCCGTGCTATGAGTGATCCCGCGGAGGATCTGCTCAGGATGGCCGGTTGTGATTCGGGAGTGATCCGGCATTGCCGGGCCGTTCGCCAGTCGGCGCGGCGATATAACAACTCTCTATCCGACTCCGCTCTGGTAGAGAGAGGGGCGATGCTGCATGATATTGGTCGCGCCCGCACTCATGCCATCGATCACGGGCAGGTGGGTGCGGCGATCGCCCGTGGACTGGGAGTCCCGCCGGAGGTGGCGCGAATCATCGAATGCCACATCGGAGCGGGGCTTACCGCGGATGAGTGCAGCCTGTTGCGTCTAATCCCCCGGGATTGCATACCGCGTACCATGGAGGAAAAAATCGTGGCTCATGCGGATAATATGGTGGAAGGGACCCGCATCTGTATGCTTCCGACTGCCGTCCTTTCCCCTTTTCTGCCCCGGACGATCCGTCGGCGGATCTACCATCTCGCCCTGGACGTGGAAGGATACACCGATCGTATGAGATAGGTTTGCAGGCGTATCGCCACGAACGGGAGCCACGGATCCGGGAATATCTTTACATACCGGAACGGATTAAGACCTCCCGCAAGAGTAGGAACACCGCATGGGAGCCATCACACAATTCAGCGCCGTGCATCTTATCCCGGAGGCGAAGGTAGATCCCGACCGGTGGAATCGCATGCCCCCGGAAGAGGTAATTTTTCAGACGGTGAAACAGATT
>JBAIXL010000099.1:0-1751 GCA_037916685.1 Methanolinea tarda | reverse complement strand
AGTGGCACCCCAGATGAGGGCAGATGGGAGAGAAGACGGTGACCTCGGTGGGAGAATGCTTGGTGACCCAGACCTGGTTGGTCACGGTCTCACGGATGTAGGCATCCTCCGTCTTGTAAGGGAATTTCATATTCGTCGGCACATCGACGGGCAGCGAGCTGATGTCGCCCACCTTCGTCCAGCCCGGTTTCTTGGAGCGAAAAGAGGGCCCAAGGATTCCCCCGATCAGGGGAACGGCCAGAGTTGCGGCCACGAGGGCGCTCATCAGGCCGGTGATCATTTTTAGGAAACCCCGCCGAGTCGTTTCGGGTTGAAGGGAGACTGAGGCCCCTCCTCCACCCGGCACGGGTGGCCCCTCCGCGTAAGCGCGGGTGCGATTCCAGGCCACGACCTGGTAGGGGCGCCATAAATAAGTGATGGGGAAAGTGAAAACATGGACGAGCCGCGTGAAGGGGAAAAGGAGAACGACAATAAAGGCATTGAGGATGTGAAATTTCACGATCCATGGGAGCGGACTGATGGTGCTGTAATCCGGCTTGAGGCGGCCAAGGGACCGGAGCCACGGACCCGCGGTATCCAGATACCAGAGCGAGCCCCAGCGATAGAAAAGCGCGATGTAAACCCCGGCCGCTACTTGAGCAGTGAGGACGGCGAGCAGTATCCAATCCATGACGGAGGTGGCACTGCGCACCTTTTCATTGATGAGGCGCCGGAGGATCAACAGAACAAGCCCGAAAAGCGCAAAGAATCCAAGAGAGGTTCCGATCCACTCCGTAACGAAGAGGGCGATGGGTCCCCGCAGGGCGGAGGCCCAGAAGTCCGGAAAGAGGGCTCCTGTGAGATGGGAGTAGTCAAGGAGAACGAGGACGATCCCATAATGCCATGGAACGGAACCCCAGAAGAGGACCTGGTTCTCCAGAAATTGGGCGGAGAGGCTGGAGTAGGAAAAACGATTTGCAAAGTAGCGGTACACGCCGCCTACACCCGCAAGCGAACAAGCTACGTACGGGAAAATGCCGTAAAGTAGATTATCCATAATACATCTCTCCTATTGGCGCGCTACACGTCCTGTCGTCATTGTTCATCTCAGTCCGAAATCCGCATTTTTGCGTTTCTTGAAGTACGAGCAAAAGGGCCTGAAAGACTCCCCGGTATGGATTGGATGTATCCTCAAGCCCATCGATGATCGCATGGAGGGCGGGGATGATGCACAACGTGATCAACTCTTCCTCCTCACCATGGTCCCCGGAGGACAAGAAACGGAGCATCACGCCGAGGTGGTCCGGCATTTCGTCGCCGCAGGAGAAACCGCACATCCGGTAATGTTCCCTCAACCGAGCCATAAAGATCCCGCGACGATTCCCATCGCCGAAGAGATGGTACCCCACGTACGGGCAACAGCTCGCCTGGAGATCGAAGGTGCGGGTATAGATCTCTTCCACCTGACGGATCGGGGTCTTCTCCAGGAGACCCTGGAAGGATTCCAGGTGAACGGCTGCCTTCTGATTGACAGAGGACAGCAGCGCAACGCATTCGTTCACCCGATGGGAAAGTATCGGGTGCGGGTAGTCGATCAGGTCAGCAAAATGACGATAGAGATCCATGGGACATCTCCTGTTACCAGCCCCGTTTGGGCGGGTGCATCAACCCCACTCCCACCTCTCCCTTGTGAGCTTCGGGATCCACCACCGATTCAATGGCCACTTCGCGCCGAAAGGGAGGGACGACGAGCCTCTCTTCGAACGATGCCA
>JBAIXL010000098.1:0-1951 GCA_037916685.1 Methanolinea tarda | reverse complement strand
GCCATCGCCGCGGGAACCATGGTCGCGGCCCTGATCACCACCCTGCCCATTCTGGGATTCACCTCGATCATGGGGGTCTCATGAAGTATCTGCTGCTTCTCGGCGATGGAATGGCGGATGAACCGCTGGACGCCCTGGAGGGAAAGACTCCGCTTGAATATGCCCGGACCCCCAACATGGATCGTGTCGCCCGAGAAGGTGCCTGCGGTTTGCTCTCCACGGTTCCCGGGGATTTTGAGGCCGGGAGCGACATCGCCAACCTCTCCATCCTCGGATATGACCCGGCACAGTACTATACCGGTCGTGGACCTCTGGAAGCAGCAAGTCTCGGTGTGTCGTTGTCAGAAAGAGACGTCGCTTACCGATGCAACCTGGTCACCATCGTGGATGGAATTCTATCGGATTTCACCAGCGGGCATATCTCTAGCTCCGAGGGGAAGTTGCTCTTCTCCTCCCTCTCCCAAGAGATAACAGAGGTCTCTCTCTATCCGGGCATGAGCTATCGCAACCTGCTCGTCATACCCAAAGGTGGCGGCGCCGTCACCGTTCCTCCCCACGATATTGTGGGGCAGGCGATCACTTCCTATCGTCCCACGGGTCCGGACGCTCTCCTGCTTCAACGGGCGATAGAGATGAGTGCTCGCATCCTGTCCCATCACCCGGTGAACCGGAAACGAATCCAGGAAGGAAAACCACCCGCCACATCTATCTGGCCCTGGAGCGGGGGAAGGAAACCTCTGCTTCCCGCTTTCCGCGATAAGTATGGTCTGTCCGGAGGAATGATCTCGGCCGTCGATCTCCTCAAAGGGATCGCCACCTATGCGGGAATGCGGGTGATCACCGTCCCCGGAGCAACCGGTTTTCTGGATACGGATTATCAGGCGAAGGCGCGATATGCCCTGGACGCGCTCAAAGACCTGGATTTTGTTTACGTCCATGTCGAGGCGCCCGACGAAGCCGCCCATATGGGAAATCTGGAGGAAAAGATCCGCGCCATCGAGGCATTCGACGGTATGGTGGGCACCGTACTCGCCCATTTTGATGGAATCGTAGCCGTCCTCCCCGATCATCCCACTCCAATACGACTGAAAACCCATACCCGCGACCCGGTACCGTTCGCGGTCCGGGGAAAAGGCCGAGACTCCTGCCATAGTTTCTCCGAAAAAGAAGCCTCTCACGGCTCTCTGGGGAACATGCGTGCGCTCGATCTCCTGCCTTTTCTGTTCGGATAAAACCCACCCATTTTATGTATCCGGGATGATCCGGTTAGTGATGCCGACCCTGGATCTTGTTCCCCTTTTTCAGACCCTGGAACAGAAGGTAGGTTCTCTCTCCCCTCTGCAGCGTATCCTTCTAGGAACTGACGGTTCGGTGACCGGTCTGCTGGAAATCGTCACCCAGAGTCCGGTAGATATCATCACCCGATTGCAGGAGATCCGCGTCGCAGACGAGGCAGTTGCCTCCCAGCTGAAAATATCTCCCGGCGAGGAAGTGAACTACCGGGTGGTTGCGCTCTGCAGTCGTACTTCGGGAAAGATACTCCTCTATGCGATCTCCCACACGCCACTCTGCCGCCTCGAACCCGCGATCCGGTCGGATCTGATGAGGGCGGATATTCCCATCGGAAAAATTCTCCGCACCCATCACATCGAATCACGAAGGGAGATACTGGATCTCAGCGTCGATCCGGCGGATGAAGAACTCTCGGGTGTGTTCGGGATCCGGCCCGGTGAACCCGTCCTCTCCCGCCGATACCAGATCATCCGGGATCAAACGCCTCTCATCGCTATCCAGGAATTTTTCCCCGCGAGCCGGTTTACAACCGAACGCCGGGTGGTGGTGGAGGCGCCGTCGCGGCTCCACCTCTCCCTTATCGATATGAACGGGAGCATCGGGCGGGTAGACGGGGGGATCGGGATCACCCTTGCCGGTCCGGTCACTCTCCTCGAGG
>JBAIXL010000097.1:0-2043 GCA_037916685.1 Methanolinea tarda | reverse complement strand
GCTCGGCGAATATATCGGGGAAGATGATATCGTCCGCTTCGAGGACGATTTCGGCCGCACCTAAGTCTCCTGCAGTGGAAAACTGTTAGTCCATCTCCCTCCCGAAATCCAGGCGTCCGTCAGGAAGAATCGAACCTCTCCTGAGCCGCCCGATACCGCCTCTCGCGATTCGTATCTCATGCCTGCTTTTTGTAAGATATCTTTTTTAACCCCCACGCGCTATGTGCTGGCGGGCCTTGCGTCCCGGAGATTTGATCCATGGCATCAACCTTTGAATTATGCAAGAAAAAAGAAAAGATCGTCAAAGAACCTGTCGATAAAATGCTGATCAATAAGGAAAGAGCGGACGCGGAACAGGATCTGAAGTACGCCAAGGAATTTTTCAACAACGAGGATATGCGTCGGGCAATACAGGAGTCGTATTATGCCATGCTCCACTCCCTCCGCGGAGCCGTGCTGGCGCAAGGGTTTCGACCCAAGAGCCCGTCCTGCCTGCGGGCCGCGGTAGAAGAGCTGCTGGTCAAGAAAGGCAAACTCCAGCCGAACGTGCTTCCCGACATCGACTTCGCCTTCGAAATACGAGAGGGTATCGAATCGGGGGTATTCTTCACCGGTCCCCTGTATAGCATGGAGGATGCCCGAGAGATCGTCACCATCGCCGAACGCATCGTCGTATGGACGAAGGGCATCCAGTGAACGACGTCCCGATCTAAAACCCACGCTTTTTTATCGGCCTTCGTAATACCTCTTTCATAGCCAAGATGAGCGGTTCTTTTCTGTAAGAAACGTCGTCCTGTGCAACGTGTTCCGCCGAAACCCGTGGTCCAATGATTTCGGCTTCTCCTGAGAGGGGATCCCATGCGACGCATACCACTATCCGGTCTCATCCTGTTGGTTCTGTTGCTGTCAAATGGAGTTCCAGCAGTATCCGCCACACTCATCACGGTACAGGCGGGTGAAAATCTCCAGCAGGCGATAGATGACGCGGCTCCAGGGGATACTCTCCAGGTGGAGTCCGGCACCTATGTTGGGAACTTCGTGGTCGGGAAACCACTTGTGCTCGTGGGAAACGGGACGCCCGTTCTGGACGGGCAGAATACGCTCAACCGGGATACGCTCACGCTGACGGCGGACGGGATCCGGGTGGAAGGATTTAGGATCACCCGGGCCGCGGGGGCCGGGATCAATGTCTCCTCCCGGGGAAACGTGATCCGGGGGAACGAGGTGGTGAACAATGGTCAGTTCGGGATCTCGGTCCGGGCTCCAGAAAATCTGTTGGAGGCGAATACCTGCAACGAGACATCGGGAAGCGTGAGAAACGGGATCGGGATCTATCTTTCCACCGCCTCCGGATCCCGCCTGATCAATAACACTGTCCTGTCCAGCGGAAAAAACGGGATACAGATCTCCTACTCCTCATACCTCCTTCTGGAGGGTACCCGCATCGATAGGATTGGCGGTCGGGCAAGCGGGGGGCACGGGATCCGGCTGGAGAACTCCGCCTTTGTCACGCTTCGGGACACCTGGATCTCGGATTGTCTGACCGACGGTCTCTATCTGTACAATGCCAGTCACGGCCGCATAGAGGAGCTGCTCCTGGATAACACGACCACCGGGATCTCCCTGCAGGGAACCGATAACCTCACTTTCGACCGTGTCACGGTGGAGGGTCAGCGTGTGGGAATGGATATTTCCACCTCCGGGTCGGGCCAGCCGGTGCGGGTGTTCCGCTCCTCCTTCCTCTCCACTACCCTCCCCGTCCGAGCTACGGAATCGGCGGTGGAGTGGAACTCCACCCTCCCCCTCCCCTACCGCTTTGATGGGCGGTATTACGAAAACTACACCGGCAATTACTGGGATACCTACCCCGATGCGGATGAAAACGGGGATGGCATCGGGGACCGGGCGTTTCCTCTTACTCCCTCTCACACGGACTTCTATCCGTTGATTGAATCGCCGGAGTCGTTTGAGTGGGATCCCGTACCGCCGGATATCACCCCAGCGGGACCCGTGACCAATCTGACCGGGACTGCTCTGGGACCG
>JBAIXL010000096.1:0-1984 GCA_037916685.1 Methanolinea tarda | reverse complement strand
CCCTCCCGTATACCCTGCATCAGGAGATTCTTCGATTCCGGGATCGACTGCGGCAGGATACACAGATGCAGCGGATTTTGGAGGCCCGGCGGCATCTGAAATCCAGCAACGGATATAACCTGGAGGCGTTCTTTCGGTTTGAGGAACCACAGGACATTGTCACCCATCTTCAGGCGGGTGCGGCCGGTACGCTGGGCCTCTTAACGGACGTAGAGCTGGAGCTGATCCCCCTCCCCCAGAAAACGGTTCTCTATCTGCTGTTTTACCCCACGCTGAAGGAAGCCACGACGGCGGTTCCTCACCTCCTGCCGCTGCATCCCTCTGCATTCGAGGCGATGGATGCGTACGGCCTCTCCTTTGTCTGCCAGGAGATCGGCGAATGTCCGGCGGACCAGAGAGCGGTACTCATGATGGAATTTGATGAGAATCCTGACGAATCTGGCCGCTCTCTGGAGAAGTACCTTCAGTCCCGCAACATTCCCTATTATGAGGAGGCCGATCCGGAACAGCAGGTCCACCTGTGGCATATCCGGGAGTCTATCCTGATTCGATTGAAAAATGAGAGGGAGACGCCGGAGATCAAATTCCCTGCGTTCGCGGATGATCTGGGGGTCCCTCCGGAAACACTCCCGGTATTTGTAATGAAACTGGAACAGATCTTCCATGAATGTCAGGTCGAGGCGGTCATGTATGGCCACGTGGGCGAGGGGAATCTCCACATACGGCCTATGATACGAAGTGAACACTGGCAGGAGGTGCTTCCTGCCCTCGCCGATCGGATATTCCGGGCCACGATAGAGTTAGGAGGAACGTTGAGCGCGGAACATGGTGCGGGAAGAAATCGGTCACGATACCTGGAGATGGAGTGGGGAACGAGAGCATACTCCTATTTCCGGGAGATCAAGCAGATATTTGATCCCGACGATCTGCTGAATCCGGGTATTATGTTCACGACCGATGACCTGACCAAACATCTGCAATTCTGATCGTCGGAAAACGTTATCACGAAATCTCCGGGATTTGAGCGAGGTCATACGGAAACGCGTTTCGTGCCCTGATCTTCTATGGACACCTCGTACCGGGAGCGGAGGACTCTGCGGGCCAGAATCTTCACCCGGTCCTGGAATAAGAACAGGATAAGGGCATACCCCCATACCATCACCGCCAACGGCCATCCGATGGGAGACATGAGGAAACCATACACGGCGATGAGGGTGGCCACGATCTGAGTCCCGATCACCGCCCCGAACAGGATCCGGGCGGGGGGTACCGACCAGAAGGGACCGCGGGTTCGGGCGACAAAGACGGTGAGATGGCCTCCCACAGAGAGGTTCAGATAGATCACCGTCTGAATAGTGACGGGATCGAGATGCAGGAAGGTGTTGCTCAGGAAAAAAATTCCAAATGAGCGGGCCGCCGCGAATGCGCCCACCGTCGTCGCCAGGCTGAGAACGAATTTCAGATCCCATGCTTCCGGGCGTCGGGAATACCAGACCCGGTCGTACGCGATGGACAAAATGGCACCATCGTTGAGGATGGCCAGGAGCACGATCATGATGGCGGTGACCGGGTAGATGTTGAAGATCAGGATAACCAGGGTGATGAACACCAGAAGGGCGAACGTTTCCGCAATACGATAGATGGTATAACTCGTCATGCGCTGGAAGATCTGACGGGCTTCTTTGATGGCCTCGATGATGACCGAGATCCCGGGCGTGATCAGGACGATATCCGCAGCGGCACGAGCGGCATCGGTGGCATTGGCCACGGCAATCCCCGCATCCGCCTTCTTCAGCGCCGGGGCATCGTTGACCCCGTCCCCGGTCATGCCGACAATATGGTGGTGTTTCTGCAGAATTTCGACGATGCGATATTTGTGTTCTGGAAAAACCTGGGCATATCCTCCGGCCGATTCAATCGCGTCCTCCAGTTCCTCAGCCTGTACCGTACCCGTTTTGTCGAAAATACTCGCGTCGACGATATG
>JBAIXL010000095.1:0-12170 GCA_037916685.1 Methanolinea tarda | reverse complement strand
GGAGGGGGCGAACAGGCGCAGATCTCCCGAACTCCGGCTACCCGGGCTGGAACCGCACACATCAGGGCGGATGAGGGGTAGGGGGCTCTTCCCCCCGGGATGTACAGGCCCACCCGTTGCAGGGGAGTCGTTTTCACTCCCAGAACAATTCCCGTCTCCATCTCCTGGAGCCACAGGTCCTTCGGTCGCTGGAGTTCATGGAACTGCGTGATCCGCGCTTCTGCCTCGATCAGACTCTCGATGATCCGGGCATCCACCTGTTCGTATGCCGATTCCCGTTCATCGTCAGAAACGGCGATATCTTCAAGTTTGTAATGTCGGGAAAGTTCCCGAAGGGCATCATCCCCTCCTGTTTTTACTTTTTCAATAATCTCCTGTACGGAATCCCGTACCTCTTCCAGGCTCGACTTTCTGCCCGCGAGCCAGGTCTCGATATCCAGCGCCTTCCACATACCCTATCATGGTCGTTTAGAAAGTAGTTAAGGTTTCCAACCTTTGAGTTGCGCAGGAGGCCCATCTCAGAAATAGGCAGGGGATGATCATAGAGGCCATATTCGCGGTTTTATTCGGAGCCTGACAACACCTTTAAGGTACATACCTCCAAAGGTAACTCCGATTTCTTCCACGCAAAGAATACTCCTGCTTAGGAGTAGCGCTCATTGTCAATGCCATTGGATCGTATTCAGCAGCGATGAAAAGACTATAAACCGCCTCAGGCTCCGTGAAATGGGAAATTCTCAGAATGTAACCACCTGATATCGAAATTGGTATACCAGTTGGAAATGAATATTCCTTAACATTCAGTAAGAATTAATTAGAAAAATATAATATGAGACTCCCCAATTTTTAACCTGTTTCTATGTTGAACAATTTTCGCACACCTTGTCTTGTGGCCGTATTGATGGCCATTCTTGTTGCCGGGGTATGTCTCAGCGGATGTACAACTTCCGCACCTTCGGCTGGGACGCCCACTCCAACCCCTACCGTGACAACGGCTGCCCCGACCACCGTCATACCGACAACCACGGCCGCAAACCCGCGTGAGGCGCTGTTGATTGCCACCACCACGAGTCTATATGACACCAAGCTTCTCGATTATCTGGAAAAGATCTATGAATCTCAGTACAACGTGGACCTGAAGATCACGTCCCAGGGAACGGGAAAAGCGATCGAACTCGCTCAGCGTGGCGACGCGGATATCCTTCTCGTCCATTCGCCGAGTCAGGAACTGACCTATATGGAGAATGGTTATGGGCTCAACCGGCGCAGTTTCGCCTATAATTACTTCCTCATTGTGGGCCCTGCGAGCGATCCGGCGGGTATCGCCGGCATGAGTCCCGAGGAGGCATTCAAGAAACTCCGGACTGAAGGACAGAAATCAGGTTCGAAGATTTTCTTCGTATCCCGCGGCGATAACTCAGGAACCCATTCTGCGGAAAAGACCATCTGGAAGAACGCCGGGTTCGACTATGCCACGCAGATTCAGAAGTCCGGCAACTGGTACATTGAAGCAGGTAAGGGCATGGGAGAAACTCTCACCCTAGCAAACGAAAAGCAGGGTTACACACTGACGGACGAAGGTACCTTCCTCGCGTTTAAGAGCGAACTGGGCTTAACGCCTCTGGTCACGAAAGGTTCCAGTTTACTGAACGTATACAGTGTGATGACGGTATATTCCAGGAATCCCAATCCCCGAAAGATCGAACTGGCCAACCAGTTTGTCAACTTCCTGATATCGAACCAGACCATGAATGACATTGGAAATTATGGTGTCGATACGTATGGTAAAGGATTGTTCACCCCTATGACCAAGGGAGTGCCGCCCGGGGTAACTGCCGACTTCACCACTCCAGCAACCGCTACAAAACCGTTGAAGGTATATCATGCCGGTAGCCTCAACGCCCCCATGGCGAAGCTCGAAAAAGTGTTCGAGCAGCAGCATCCCGACACGGATGTCCAGCTATTCTCCGGTGGGAGTGGCACCCTGGTGGACAAAATAAACAAGAATGGTCAGAGTGCCGATGTCCTGGCGAGTGCAGATTATACTCTGATTACGAAGATGATGCCGGCAAATGCCACCTATTACCTAAACTTTGCCAAGAACAACATCGTTCTGTGTTACACCAACAACAGCCAGTATGCGAACACTATCAACGCGAACAACTGGTACCAGATTCTAAACCGTGATGGAGTCACCTACGCGATCAGCGATCCCACGTCCGATCCGGCCGGCTATCGTTCCCTGATGACCATTCAGCTCGCGGAACGACACTACGGTGTAAATAGCATCTTCGAATCCCTGATTGGAGCCCATAGCAAGATGACCGTTTCATCGGACGGTTCCATCGTCACCATCAATGCCACCAATCCCTCTCCCGATGGGACGAAGTTGATCATCACCAAGACCGGTCCCGACATCGCCCCACTTCTCACCGGAGGCAAGGTCGATTATGCCTTCGAATACAGCAGCGTGGCCATTCAGAGTGGTCTCCCGTATATTTCCCTACCCGAAACCATCGATCTCTCTGTCCAGGCCGATGCCGGCACCTATGCACTGGTTCAGGTAAAGCGTCCATCGGGAACGACTACAGTAACGGAGAAGGGAACGCCCATCATCTATGGCGTCACGGTGCCGACATCGTCTCGGAACCCGGACATGGCTACAGCCTTCATGAATCTCCTCATCTCAAGCGATGGACAGGCGATTCTGTCGGCAGATGGACAGACCCCGATTGCACCTGCCATGGGATACGGTGCGGTTCCCAAGGGAATTCACACCGGAGCATGACTTCCCAACTCTCTTTTTCCCAATGGAAAGAAAGATTATTCACGATAACCAGGATTTCCTAAGACTATTTCTGGGGGGTTTGCATGGTAAATGAGATTCTCGATGGGTTTACCCAGGCGTTCTGGTTAATCGTACATCTCGATCCGGAAGTCATCGAAGTCACCCTTCGTTCACTCGAGATCTCGATTGCCGCCACCATCCTGGCTGCGATAGTCTGTCTTCCCCTCGGAGGATTCATTCATTTTCATGACTTCCGCGGCAAGAGGGTTCTGGTGAATATCATCCAGACGCTCTATGCGCTCCCCACGGTGATTGCAGGCCTGTTTCTCTTCCTGTTCATCTCCCGGGCCGGGCCGCTGGGATTCCTCGAAATGCTGTTCACCCCCGCAGGGATGGTGCTGGCGCAGTTTATCCTGATTCTGCCTATCCTGATCGGTCTCACCATTTCTGCCCTCAGTAATATAGATAAAGAAACACGGCTCACCGTCACCTCGCTAGGAGCCTCGGGTTCCCAATCGGTATTTACCATCATGCAGGAAGCTCGTTTTGCCATCCTTGCGGCGGTTATCCTGGGATTCGGCCGCGCGATCTCTGAAGTGGGCGCTGCGATGATGATCGGAGGCAATATCCGGGGTGCCACTCGTGTACTTACCACGGCAATTTCTCTCGAGACATCCATCGGGAATTTCTCCCTCTCCATCGCTCTGGGCATCATACTTCTGGGGGTCGCGGTGATCGTGAATCTCATCCTGAACGTGGCACAGCAGAGGTGAACCCTTGATCCGGACAGAAAACCTTGGAAAACGATATGGAGATAAAGAGATTGTTTCCGGTATCACCTTGGATGTAAAGGAAGGGGAAATGTTTGGCCTCATCGGCCCTAGCGGAGCGGGAAAGAGCACATTGCTGCGTCTTCTTGACCTGCTCGAAGAGCCGACGGGGGGGTCCCTCACCCTTCTGGGTGAACCAGTCACCCTTCACCCCTCTGATCGTCTGAAATTGCGCCTTCGAATGGCGATGCTATTGCAGAAGCCGGTGGTGTTCAACACTACCGTTGAGGGAAATATCGCACTCGGCCTGAAGTTTCGTAAGGCGGCAAAGGAAGAGATCGCACGAAAAGTCAAGGAAGCGCTTGATGCGATAGGATTGGCAGGTTACGGGAACCGAAAAGCGATCACGCTTTCCGGGGGAGAAGCCCAGCGAGTGGCGCTGGCTCGGGCGATGGTGACCGAACCCGAGATCCTGTATCTTGATGAACCAACCGCGAATCTGGATCCCCCTTCCACGGAAAAAATCGAACAGCTGGTGGTACAGATGAACCGTGAGCTTGGAACGACGGTTCTCCTATCCACCCATGATATGCTGCAGGGCCAGCGCCTGGCCAGCCGAATCGGTGTGATCATGAAAGGGAAGCTCCTTCAAACCGGAGCTCCCCGCAAGATCTTCCACCGACCGGAGAATACCCAGATAGCGCAATTTGTGGGAATGGAAAATATCATCGAGGGAGAGATCATCGCCTCGGAACGCGATGAAATTACGATCGATGCAGGAGGGGTAAGGATCCAGGCGCTATCCTCTCAACCGGTGGGAACTCCGGTGAACGTCCTGTTTCGCGGAGAGGACGTCACCATCGATCTCTCGCCGCGTACTCGAACCAGCGCAAGAAATTTATTACAGGGAAAGATAGTGAAACTCACTCCCGTGGGGCCTTTTGAACATGTCGAGGTAGATTGCGGCATTCCGATCACCGCACTGGTTACCATACGTTCGGCAGAGGATCTGAACCTGGAACCGGGAAAAACCATCTGGATCTCCCTTAAGGCTACCGCCGTCCACGTTCTGGCAAGAAATAATCAACATAAATTAGTTAACTAATCACAAAATAAAATAGTTTTTAATATATAGAGTGTATACTTGTTTTGTCCCTCACACGGGCAGTAGGGACAGTGAACGCACCATGTTGGATGTGTGGATGCGAGGGCAGACGCGTCCACAAGCGAGCCATTCATTCATCCATCGATCCTTTTTATGGGAGTATATGCTTCGGGACCCTGGTAAGATTTTACCGCAGTCCGATCTTCAACCATAATGTGTATTTCTGCCCAATCCCTTCGAATTTGAGGTCACGCCTCAATCGCGAACGATCTCTCGAAAATGTTCATTCACCGGCTGAACAAACAGGACCGCCTTCCCACGGACAAAAGCGGGTTTGGGAAATTTGCGGAATTCGATCTGCCCCTCGGTAACGCGGCTCCCATCGACCGTCAGAATGAGATCCACACCCTTGTCGAGGACAACAGATGCCTCCTGTGCACCCTTTAGATCCCTCAAGGTATTTTTCTGGACAAATCTTCCGTCGTTTCCCGTAGCGGCCAGACCAATTCCTGCGAGCGCACCGATAAGACCTCCGTGGGTTCCAGCGAGGCCTTCAAGATAGATTCCGGTATGTTGAGCGATTGCCCGCGCCTGATGTTGGGTCAGGACCATTCTTTTGGCGTCCAGACCAAAGGTGACTGCAGAGGGGCCCAGTACGGATTCATCGGCAGCAGCAATCCCTGGATCGCTTCCTTCTGCATGGTGATTCAGCACCATCTCACGGGCAAGGGAGAAGATCTCTTGGGCTTCTCCCTCTTCACAATGGAGCACGGCGCAGCTGTTATGGGACGTATAGGGAATGTCGGTATGTACATAGAGTTGATGGCGGGTAACACCCGTTACGGTACAGAAAGGGGCAAGGCGGGAAGCGATCTCTCGGGCGAGCCTTCCTGTCCCTGGTGTGTCTGGCATATCGGTATCATCGATGCCCAAGAATACAGTCATGCGCCCTCGCGGAATTTTCGGTACAGTACCGGTAGATGATGCGGTAAATAAATTCTTTACCTGATCACAAACCAGAGGGTGCCTGGTTAAGGCCGAAAATGTGCCTTTTTTCTAGATCCGCATGAAAATCCCAAAATCCATGGATATACTCCGGTCAATGAAATCTCCTTAACCGCGCAGATTTAAATTGAAATAAAATGAGCTAGAAGCATCATTCATTTTCTTGGATCCTGTGGGGGAAAGAGGGGCGACCTGCCCGATCCGTTACCTGCATCAGGAGATCGGGCGGTCCAGTACTCCCAGACGTAGTACACCATAAGTCCGATGAGGAACGCCAGGGTCATTCCCGCAACCAGCGCCAGAATCCCAATGAGACCCGTAACGAGGAATCGATCCGTCTTGATCCCATGCCTAGCCAGCTCCAATGCCGCGAACAGAAGAAGGGAGCCATAAAAACCGGTGGGTATGATCATCAGTAACCCTCCTCCGGCAAACAGGAGTGCGAAAATGAGGAGGACCACTCCAGCGTACACGTCCGATCCACCGGTCCTTGCCCCGAACCGGTACTGACCCGCCAGACCACCGGCACCATGGCACATGGGAAACCCTCCCAGAGGTACGGATACCAGATTCATCGCCCCGATCATCCGCGAGAGATTTTTTGGCGGTACCTGCTCCCGAAAGAGATCGTGCAGGAGTAGAACCGGAGCAAGGATAGCATTGGTGAGGGTCAGGAATACCTGGGGGATGACCAGCGTGGTGGTGGATGAGAGGTAGACCGCGGGATCGGGAATCACCAGCATCAGAGGCTCAATCCAATGCAGAGCAGGCATTCCATGGAGGAGAATTCCGATCACTATCGCGACCACAACGATGGCGATGGCGGAAATGTCCGGTACCCGTGTGTATCTCCCGGCCAGAAAAAAGACCACCACAATGAGTGTTCCGATCGCGAAAAAGAGGAGGTCTGCATATGCAAATCCCCCGGTAGTGCGAAGAAGGATGAGGGCCAGCCCCAGCTGAATACCACGTATTACACTTCTGGGAATCCAACGCTCCAGCACCGCCATCATGCGGCCAAAACCCAGCAATAGGAAGAGGAATCCCAATATAATTCCGGCGGCCGCGATGGTACCCTGGGTGAGGACCTCTGCAATGGCAATCGCCGCCACCGCTTTCATGGGTTCGATGGGTACCGGTAGCCGGTAGTATACGCCGCTGAGTATGTACCAGATTCCCATGAACAGGAATATGGCCCCCAGATTAAGATTGCAGACCAGAGCAACCGAGAGGGTCAGGGGAAGGATCGTTCCAAAGTCCCCGAACGCTCCGCTCAATTCGGGTAAAGAAAATTTCAGCGGACGTTCTTCTTCCATGTCTGCCGGTTAACCTGACCAGTTCGGACGTCAATGGGCTTTGATGATCGTTCCGACCGGTCCGCCCTCCAGAGCCTGCGTCAGCGATCCGGGAATATGGCCATTGATGATTTTGATCTCGTGAATATTCCTCGCATAGGGAAGGAGCTCCACCAGCTTGGTTTCCAGCACCATATCTTCAAGATCGAGGGCAAGCAGTTCGGCGGCTGTGATCTCGGGAATCAGTTCCGTATCCTGAAACCGGGTTGGATCCTTCGTGTAGAGCCCGTCCACATTCTTCACCAGAATGCAGCTCTTTGCCCCCAGCACTTCAGCGACCAGGAACGCTCCCGTATCGGTGCGGTGGGGAGGAATCGCCCCGAATTCGGTAGGATGCTCGTAAAGGCCGTACGGGGGGGTTCCGTGTATCACCGGTAGCACCCCCAGCTCCAGAAGCATGGGCAGCTCGAGGAGATCGCTCGTATGGATTCGTGTTCCGTGGCAGGGGGAGAGGAGAATGGAGAGCATGATTGCGTTTTGCTCGCTGATCTTGCCCGCGAGCTCGGCTAGCACGCCCGTGGGCATCCCGAGATCGAGGCCTACATCCATGATATGTCGGACCCGGACTCCGCCACCGGTAACGATTAACATTTTGTACCGTGCAGACAGGGAGCTTATCTCATTCACAAGAGGAAGAACGACATCTTTCCCGTAATCGATGATGCCATGGCCGCCGATTTTTACGACGTTCAGATCCGATACAATCCGTAGCTGATTACGGTCCGCATATGACCGCAGAAGCCCCTTACGAACCAGGGACTCACCCTGGAGTTTGTTCTCGACCTCGAAGCGTGATCGACTCATGGAATCAAGTAATTGTGGGGTTCCCCCATAGATAATAGAATCCTTTATATACCAGGTGTTTTAATCTATGCTATATCAATTGTTATATCAATTGATTTAAAAAAACTCTAAACAGTATATACCTGAATAATGCCGTGAGAACCATGATGAAAATCTATGTTAGGGGAAGGCAGAAAGTGGGAGAAGGAGTCCACCAGCCGATGTATCGTATTGTGGCCGTGACAGGAGGATCGATTCAGATCCAGGCCGTCCATTTCAGAAAAATGGAGATCGAGCAGATCGCCAAGGATGTCGGTGCCCAGGTCGTTTACCTTGAAGCAACGGCAGAAGGGGGAAGGAAAGAATCTTAAACCTTCTTTGTCAATCGAATCCCATTACTTTATAGCGCTGTCCGGGCAGAACTACTTAGGGAACGTATGGCAGCGCTGGACGTAGAGGCCATTTTTATCGCCGCACTGGAAATTCAGCTGAACATCGAAAAGAGCCTCTCGATCGCCTTCTCCCTTTCCGGGGTCAGCATTAAGTTCCCGACCACCCGACGGCTGGCCGAATTTCTCGAGGTCCCGCATTACTATGTGCTTCCGTATTTTGCCATGATGGAACAGGATGCACTGGTCACGCGTGCGGAGAGGGTAGGGATCATGACCACCAGCAAGGGAACCAAAAAACTCATCGGTTTAATGAATCAGCATTACCGCCATGAGGCCGAAGGGCTGCTGGGCTCTGTGATATTCGAGGAGATTCTTCGCCAGGCCGAGGCAAAGGCCTAGAGAAAAAGTGACCGTGTCGCCCGAAATATGAAAGAAGTTCCAACGGGTCACACTTCCGATTGAATCCTCTCCTTAATTAGGAACGAAATCCCAAAAGTACTCCGAATGCGGGTGACCACCCTCTCGAGTGGGAGCAAAGGAAACTGCATCTACCTGGAAGGAAATGGAGGTGCGGTGCTCATCGATGCAGGCTTGAGCGCCCGCGAGATCCTTTCACGGCTTGGTAAAGCGGGAGGAAAACCTGACCTTATTCGTGCACTTCTGGTCACGCATGAACACGGAGATCATATTCGGGGTGTGTCGGCCCTTGCCCGTAAGCTGCAGGTTCCTATAGTAGGAACCAAAGGAACCTTATCCGAGGTGCTTCGCACTTCGTCCATCCAGAAACCTCCACAGGTGATCTCCTGCCACTTCGATGAAGAGATGAACATCCACGATTTTCAGATTCGTCCCTTCGCTACCTCGCATGATGCGCTGGAACCCTGCGGGTTCTGTATACGGGAGAATGATCTTCGCGTGGGATGTTGCACGGACACGGGGGTAATTTCTGAAGCAAGGGCAGACGATTTCCGCTTGTGCGATATGATGATCCTGGAAAGCAATCACTGCCCGGAGATGCTACAGAAAGGCCCCTATCCCGCAGCTCTGAAAAGACGGATCAGCTCGCGAAGGGGTCACCTATCCAATATTAAGGCAGGCGAGTGCCTGCGCAGGCTGGCGAGTGAGGTTCCCTTTATCCAGTTAGCACACCTCTCCGAGATCAATAATACGCCGGCACGGGCACTGGCCAGCGCATGCGAGGCCTTTGGTCTCTTCGTGGACAGGGTGGACATCTCGGTTGGTTTACAACATGACATCTCCCCAACAAGGCACCTGTAAGCGAAGGGAAACGCATAAGACGAAAGGGAGGGGAGAGAGGTACACAGGACCGTATGCAGTTTATCAATTTTTCCCGATACTGCGAACGCCTTGAGGCGATATCGGGCCGGCTCGAAACCATCGATCTGGTCAGCGAACTGCTGGCTCAGCTGGAACCAGAGGAACTGCCGGTCGTGGTCCGGTTCGTGACGGGCCGGATCTTTCCGGACTGGAGTCCGCTCAAGGTGGGGATCGGACCCAACCTGCTCTATGAGGCCGTGGCGTACGTGGTGGGAAAAAAGAAAGCAGCCGTGGTAGAGGAGATCAACCGAACCGGAGATCCGGGCTATGCGATCGAGCACCTGATCGCAACCAAGGAACAGACCTCGTTCTTCCGCACGGAACTGGAGACCACCGAGGTGTACCATGAATTTGAGATCATCGCCCGGACGGAAGGTAAGGGATCCCAGCGGGAGAAAATTCTTTCCCTGCGCAAGCTGTTCGGGAATGCCTCGCCGCTGGAGGCCCGGTATCTGGCACGCCTTGTGCTGGAAGAACTTCGCATCGGTGTGGGGGAGGGAAATGTACGGGATGCAATCGCGAAAGCCTTCCACGTCGAAAGTGGACAGGTAGAGCATGCGTATCAGGTGATCAACGATCTGGGGGAGGTGGCCAAGCTCGCCAAGATGGGAGAAAAGGCCCTTCAGAGCGTGACCATTCAGCTGTTCAGACCGGTGAAGATGATGCTTGCCCAGCAGGGAACAATCGCTGAGATGGTACGGGAGTATGGGGAGGTTGCGGCCGAATTCAAATATGACGGCTCACGCTTTCAGTTTCACAAACAGGGATCCACCTGCAAAATATATTCACGAAAACTCGAGGATGTCACCGGGGCATTACCGGACGTGGCGAACCTGCTGCTTCCGATAGCAGATAAAGACGTGATTCTGGATGGGGAGGTCATCGCGGTGAAAAATGGGAATCCCCGGCCCTTCCAGTTCGTGCTGCGACGGTTCCGCAGAAAGCACGAGGTCGAGGCCTATACCGAAGAGATTGAGCTGGTCCCTCATATCTTCGATATACTCTACCATGATGGGGAGAGTCTGATCGACACCCCCCTCCGCGAACGGCGGAACCGCCTGGAAGCCGCAGTAACCGGGTTCATCGCACCACAGTTACGCAGTGATCGGAACGATGCCCTGGAAGAGTTCTATCATCAGGCCCTCGATGCGGGTCATGAGGGAATCATGGTAAAGGATCTGGATTCCCTGTACACTCCCGGGGTGCGAGGAAAGGCCTGGGTCAAAATAAAACCGGAAGTGGACACCCTGGATCTTGCGGTGATCGGCGGAGAATGGGGAGAGGGGCGCAGGGCGCATTTCTTTGGGTCGTTCCTTCTGGCCTGTCTCGACCAGGGAAGACTACTTCCGGTGGGAAAAGTCGCCACCGGGATCAACGACGAAACCCTTGCCCTCCTCTATGACATGTTTAAGGATCTGGTCATCTCTCAGGTAGGGAAAGAGGTTTCTTTTGAACCGGTGGTCGTCTTTGAAGTAGGATATTCGGAGATCCAGGAGAGTCCAAATTATGAAAGCGGATATGCCCTGCGATTCCCGCGTTTTGTGCGGGTCCGCGATGACAAACGGATCGATGAAATCGATACCCTGGAAAGCATCCGACAGCGTCATGGGAAACATTCGTGAGCAGAAACAACAGTAATTTTCCGGGGTCGTTCCAGGAAATTTTTTCAAACTCCCAACGGCACACGGTTCAGCCGAGATCAGATATGTGGGCAGCCGCACAGAAAAGGGGCACGTATGACCTCGATTCAAAAAGTCTTGGAAGGTTTTGACCGAGAAAGATTGAAGATCGTTTTAAAAAAGAATTTCGTATGTACCTTAATCGATGGATTTTTTCCGTAAAACCCGGAATTTCTCCCGTTTATCATCATCTTCCACATAGGCAAAGTATTCCGATCCATATCCCTGAATGTCTCGGAACGTGACCTCTCCATCAAAATCCGTATACTTGGTGTAATATCGGGTTCCGTTCATCTGTTTCAGAATAACTTTCACATCCATTACCGGATCATCCTTCTCCCGATCCAATACCTTGAATGTGAGGGTGGGATTCAGGGGCTCAAGGTCGGAGCGGCTGTCTGCTTCGTACCTGGAAAAGTCCCCACTTCGGGTGGGAATTCCCTGAGGATTCAGGAGCGGGTTTCCATAGAGGCGAACCACGCCAAACACTCCGAGCAGGAACAGGGCCAGACCTCCTCCCCCGATCGTGAGAATCCCCCCGGTGACGCCTCCCCAGGGAAAGTAGGCGTTGAGCACATCGATCAACCAGTTAAAAATGGAGACCTGTGCTCCTATGGCAATCAGGATGAGGATAGAACTGATAACCAGGAGGCTTCCCGCCGCGATGCACAGATACGCAAACAGCATTCCAAGAGCATACAGGACCGATGATCCACGGATCTCCGTTCCCGTATGTTTAAAGATCCGGTCCAGGCCAACGATGAACAAAATGAGAAACAGAATCCCCACGATGGTGATGATCGCATAATCCAGGGTACCCAGTATCCCGGGAGATAAATCCTGGGCAGAAGCTGGAGCGATAAGTGAAGATGCGAGACCAAGAGGGACCCACCGGCGAAGCATATACTAGGAAATCGTTTTTACCAGTAGATATGTGTTTTTCTTATGTTCGGTG
>JBAIXL010000094.1:0-14323 GCA_037916685.1 Methanolinea tarda | reverse complement strand
GAGAGAAAAAGAGATGAGATTACCCGAACAGGGCGCCCAGCCCTGCCATTCCGCTCTCTTCTTCTTCCTTCTTCTCCTCTTCCTTTTTCTTCTCTTCCACGGCCGGGGCAGCGGCAGCTGCAGCGGGTGCAGCGGCGGCGGCGGAGGGAGCCGCGGCGACGGGCGCCATGGCAGCCTTGCTGATCGCTTCCTCGATGTTCACTCCTTCGAGGGCGGCGACGAGGGCCTTCACCCGTGCTTCGTCAACAGCGATACCGGCGGCAGTGAGGACTGCCTTGATGTCAGCTTCCTTGATCTCCTTCTTGGCTGAATGGAGGAGAAGTGCTGCGTAAATATATTCCATGTTACTTTCACCTGATGTTTTTACGTTGATTTTTGTTCGGTAATGCCCTTAAGGGCCAGCGATTCACGATAGGCTTTCATGATGAGCGCGTCCATGACGCCCGTGTCGAAGATGCATGCGTCCACGGCCAGACTTCTCGCCTGCATAAACGCACGTCCGAGCAGGGGAGAGATGGTCTGCGGAGTCGGGATGGCCGCGTTGATGGAAAGGTTGAACGCCTGTGCAACGGCGGCGGTGATCTGGTCCAGGTAGGCCTGCTCATCGATAGCCAGCATGTCCGGAGTAAAGAGCGATCCCTCATAGAACGCCACCTGGAGCACCAGCCCGACATCCATGGGCTTGATATCCAGCTTGGTGAGGACGTCCGCCATCTTCTTGCTGATGACTTCGCCCTTCTTCACCACCGTTTTGGTCTCCCGGATCTTCACCTTGCCGGCTTCGATCGCCGCGGGAATACCCGCCTGCTGGAGTTCTCCCACGATGGGACCGGGCTTGAAGTTCGTGGGCCCCTTGGGGATCACGATGTCTTCGGGAGCCACCTCTCCGGGTTTGGCCGCCATCTTGGTCTTGGTCTTCTCCAGCATCTTGTAGAGCCGGAACGGATTGGTGCTGGTGAAGATGAGCGCACTCTGGCCGGAGATATGGGCTACCATATCGGCCATCGGCCCTCCCAGTTCCTGGAAGGCGTGCTCGATGAGCGTGTTCCGGGTCATCTTCAGCACGGTCGTTTCATGAAGATCCCGCCGGATCTGCTGAAGCTGGGTGGCCGGAATTCCGTGCATATCCACCAGACCAATCAGCGTAACGGACTGCGCCTGAGTCTTGATCCCTTCCACCTGGTCCCGTTTCCATTTGGGCAGGTGTCGTGTGTAGAGTACCATCTACATCACCTTCACGGCAGGACCCATGGTGGTCTTCACATACACGGACTTGATGTTCATCTGGCCCTGCTCCAGGACCGCCTCGACTCGTTTCAGTACCGCATCGACGTTATCCGCGATCTGCGTCGGATCCATCTTGGTGTTCCCTACCTTCGCGTGGAACACCTTCTTGTCCTTGGTCCGGATTTTCACCGATTTGCGGAGACGATCCATGATGGGTTTGATATCCGTTCCCTGAGGAACCGGGGTGGGCATCCTTCCCCGGGGCCCCAATCGGGGACCCAGGTGTCGCCCCACCAGGGACATCACACCCGTATCGGCCAGGAAAAACCGGTACTCGTTGGCGATCTTGCGTGCTTCCCGGGGTTCTCCCCCCAGCCGTTCGATGTCCGCCGGCTGAAGCACCAGATCCGCTCCCGCTTCCTTCGCCTTGGTGGTGATGTCGCCTTTTCCCAGGACCGCGATCTTGGTTTCGCTGCCGGTCCCATGGGGCAGGAGGATCGTCTCGTCGATACGGTTCTTGGGCTGGCTCAGGTCGATATTCTTCAGATTGATGGTAATATCAACACTCTCAGAAAAGTTCCGTTTGGGTGCCTTTTCGAGGGCCGCCTTCACCGCATCTACTAGTTTGTTTCTGTCAACCATCTGATACCTCCATAGTTCGCGACCGAATGTTCGATCTGCTATGGTGTCACTTGTCTATACACGGAGCTGAGCATCGAATTCGCCCGTGTCGATGGCCGCGATCAGGTCCTTGGGTTTCTGTTTGTTGACCGTGATCCCCATACTTACGCAGGTCCCGACAACTTCCTTCACGGAAGTCTTCAGGTCATACGAAAGCATGTCGTTCATCTTCATCTTGGCGATTCGGATGGCAGCTTCGAGCGGTATGTCTCCCGCGTACTGGGTACCGGGTGTGGATGCACCCTTCTCGATACCGGCCTCTTTCTTGATGAGCGCCGAGGTCGGCGGCACACCTACCGAGAGGGTAAAGGCCTTCTTCTCATCGACTTCGATGCGGACCGGGACCTGCATCCCGTTGAACTCCGCGGTCTTCTTGTTGATCTCGTCGACGATTGCCTTTACGTTGATACCGAGTGGTCCCAGTGCCGGACCCAATGGAGGCCCTGCGGTGGCCTTACCGCCGGGTACCAGTACCTCAACCACTTCTGCCATATGTGTTCACCAGGCCTATCCCCGGATGGGGTAGGGCGTGGGTTTACTAAGGTTGCCGCGGTGGGACTTAAAGTATATCAATAAAAGAGATTCAGGAGGCTTCTTCCGCCCGCTCGATAACCCGGATATTATCTCCCCGCACCGTGATGGGGATGGGCACCACGCTCTCGTAGAGTTCGACCGTGATCTCTTCCTTGGTCATGTCCACCCGTTTCACCACCGCCTTTTCTCCCTTGAACGGTCCGGCGATCAGCTCCACGATGGTCCCCTCCTCGATGCCGCTCACCACGGGTTTGGGTACCAAAAAGTGCTGCACCTCCGGCAGGGTGGTGCGGTTTCTCACCACGGCGCGCGCATGCGGGATCATCTCTGCCAGCTGCTCGATACGGGCGAGGCTTTCCGGGGACTCCACCAGCACGTATCCCCGCAGCTCGTCAGGGACGATGATCGCGGTCACCTTGATACTGGTCTGGGTCTCCACCGCCTTTTTGATGCTGTCCGCGACCGCTCGCTCCTGTTTCGAGGTGGTCTTGATGGCGTAGATGAAATTTTCGTTCTCGCTCATAGGCTACTCACTGGGGGAGCACGTTGATGATCAGGAAGACGATAAACCCTATCAGTCCGACCAGCAGTATACCGGCCGCCGCCACGATGGCGATCCTCGAATATTCATTACGGGTGGGAGTGCGGGCGAGCTTGATCACCCGCCAGTATTTATTGAAGAGCTCTTCTTCTATCCGTACAGCCATCGATGTATCACTTCAGGAAATCTATCTCAAACTGCTTGGTGATTCGGCGCACCTCAGGCTGGGTTCTTCCCAGGATCTGGGGAGAGTGAACACCAGTGACCACGAGCATGGTCCGCATTTTGTGGGACATATCGGGATCGATCTGGGCACCCCAGATGATACGGGCATTGGGATCGATGCGATTGAATACTTCCTGCACCACGCCTTCCGCTTCCGAGACCGTCATGTCCGGTCCACCTACGACGTTCACCAGGGCCGCCTGGGCGCCGGCGATATCCACGTCCAGCAGCGGGGATCGCAATGCCTTCTTCACCGAATCCGCCGCCTTATCCTCGGAATCGCTCTCTCCCATCCCGATCATGGCCACACCGCCCCGCTCCATCACCGTGCGTACATCCGCAAAGTCCAGATTCACGAGTCCGGGGACCGTGATCAGCTCGGTGATTCCCTTCACCGCCCGGGTGAGTACCTCGTCTGCCACCTTGAATGCGGCGAGCAGAGGCAGCCGGGGGACGACTTCCAGGAGACGGTCGTTGGGAACCACGATCACGGTATCCGCGATGTCCCGCAGGCGTTCCAGTCCTGCCTCGGCATTCTCCCTGCGGATCGCACCTTCCGCGGTGAAGGGGAGGGTAACCACACCGATGGTGAGCGCTCCTTCCTCACGGGCTGCCTTGGCGATGATAGGTGCCGCCCCGGTACCGGTTCCTCCTCCCAGACCTGCGGTGATGAAGACCATGTCGCAACCCTCCACGGCTTTCTTGATCTCTGCCTCGGTCTCAACGGCGGCCTCTTCCCCTATCTGCGGAATCGAGCCGGCCCCAAGCCCATGCGTCCGTGTTTTACCGATCAGGATCTTTTTATCCGCCTTGGTGCGGACCAGGTGCTGGGCATCTGTGTTGACCGCCACCAGCTTGGCTCCGTGAATGCCCTCTTCCATCATACGATTGATGGTGTTGGATCCTCCCCCTCCCACACCGATCACCGAGATGACAGTCTGAAGCTGCTTCAGGATCTCGTCGAGATCCTGATCGCTCTGCGGAGTCGCTGCGGGAGTGGTTCCCTGCGGCTTCACCATCTGTACAGATTCCTGGCTTTTGAGCTCGTTTTCGGCCCTTATCATCGCCTCTTCCACGATTGATTTCATACGTACCTCCCCAGTCCCGAGATATGGAGTATCCTCTTTGTCTCTGTCTGAACCATCTCCGGTGTGATCATCCGTCCATCCTGTTCAATGGTTTGCCCTGCGGATAGCAATCCATACAATGGACCCGAGGGAATCCCCAGTGCTCGTGCCTTTTGAGGATCGAACCGCATGCCGTGAATGATCAGAGAATCACCATCGAGCGATGTTTTCTGAATTCCAACTATGATTTTTACACATAACCTTATTAAATGATTTATTACACTCGACTGATTTCCCTCGAACGCAAGAAAGACCGGCTGAATCGTCCCGTCAGGGCTCACGAGATGGGCAAGGGGCAGACCGCGGAGACCCTCCTGCACCGCGGATCGGTCAGCCAGGAGTGCCTCGCCAAGGAGCCGAGGATCGAGGTGAATCACCTCTGGTATTCCTTCCCCCGAAAGGCCGTCGTTTATCAGGTGAGAAGACGGCAGTTCCGCTTCGGCGATTGCCTGCAGGGCGGTGTACGTTTCCCAGGAAAGGCCGAGCATTCCCCGGATCTCGCCTTCACTCAGCAGGGGAAGCCGGATCTGTTTCAGTAATCCTTCCAACCGTTGTCCTTCTGCAGCCGAAAGGCTCTTGCGGTCCATATAGGCGGCATCCACGGCCGATCGCGATGCCAGCCTCTCCAGGAGTGCCGAATCCAGGGCAGGTACATCCCGTGAATGGATCACGTGCCCGAAGGCGGCCCTGGATTCCCGTGTCATCGCGGTGGCCCGGGTGGCGTAGTGATCCCCCCCGAGTCCCAGCAGTCGAAGGGCGGGCTCCGGCCATGATGAGAGCACACTCTCTGCGACCGCCTCCCCTGCCCGGGGGTCCTGCCACTCGGTGAGGGTACTTCCGATCTCCACAAAAAAGGAAGGGGTGGCGAGTTCGGTGGGACCGTGATGCGTCACTTCATAGGTGACACGGTACCCTGGTGGTGCATGATCAAACAGAGAGAGGAGCACGGATCGCATCCAGAGAGGGGCGGCCGGAGGCAGCGATCGGGGCATGCCGCCCAGCTCCGCATGCGAAGGATTGCCGGTCACGTGGACGGACAGCAGGGGGTTGGGCCGGGCACTGGTATGGCGCGACAGAAAGATAAGCAGGTCAGCTCCCAGATCCGAATCGATACCATCCTGGGCGATCAGTCTTCCTTCGACCTCACAGGGCACGAAGGTCACATCCTTCCTCTCCAGGGAAAGCAGATGCTCTACGATGTGGTACCGGATATTTCTGCCGGCGGGGTCGTTCTTTGAGCTGACCAGGGCGATCTGCATGAATACCGGATAATTGACCCGAGACCATAGTAAACCCTTTTTTCCCTCTCCGTTCTATGATGTACCCATGGTTGACAAAGTAGAGGAGGCCTTCCAAAAAGAGGGCATAGAGAAAGAGATCACCTGTGAGAAGGCGTTTGCCGTGGCAGAGAAGTATCACCTACCCAAAATAGAGATCTCCCGCTACTGTAATCAGCACAAAATCAAGATCCGGAGCTGTCAGCTGGGCTGCTTCCGATGAATCGTTTCCTCACCGTTGTCCCGGTTTCCGAGGCTATACGGACCCTGCGCACCCTCGCTCCCCCTCCTTCATCTGAGATGGTCCCGCTCGTTCATTCCCTGCACCGGGTACTGTCTGAGAATGTACGGGCGGATTCTGATATTCCCGGTTTTGACCGTTCCGTGGTGGACGGATATGCAGTGCGGGCCCGCGACACGGTGGGGGCATCGGACTCCCTTCCCTCGCTTCTTCGGTATCGGGGCCGGATCGACATGGGCGCCCGTCCGCCCTTCACGATCCAGCCGGATGAATGCGCCTACATTCCCACCGGAGGAGTAATGCCCGAGGGAGCGGATGCCGTGGCCATGATCGAGTATAGTGAACGGGTGGAGGATCAGGTACTGATCCATCGGGCGGTGGCATCCGGTGAGAATGTGGTGCAGCGGGGCGAAGATTTTTCCCAGGGCTCAGTCATCCTCCCTCGCGATCACCTGGTGAGACCCCAGGACATGGGAGTACTGGCAGCGGCCGGATGCACCAGGGTACCCGTATATCGTATCTGCCAGGTGGGGATCATCTCCACCGGTCTGGAGGTCATCCCGGTGGAGCAGACCCCCGGGCCCGGGCAGGTGCGGGATGTGAACTCCTTCCTGATTTACGGATTCCTGAAGGAGCACGGCTGTGAACCCCGCATGTACGGGATTCTGCCGGATCAGGCCGGAATGCTTCGTGATACCCTGGGGCAGGCGATCCGGGAGTGTGACGCCGTGCTCATCTCCGGGGGAAGCTCAAAGGATTCCCGCGATGTATCCGCCCAGGTGATCGGGGAACTCGGAGAGGTGTGCATCCATGGCATCGCCCTGCAACCCGGGAAACCCACCATCATTGGCCGTGCAGAAGGGACTCCGGTGATCGGCCTTCCTGGCCATCCTGCCTCGGCGTATATCGTCCTGCGGGTTCTGGTGATTCCCCTCCTCGAAGAGATGACCGGCCGAACGTTTCCTCCGACCCGAATTTCCGCGGTGCTGGAGGAAAATATTCCGTCCCCCAAAGGCCGGGAAGATTACGTGCGGGTGTGCATGGAGAACGGGAAAGCCATCCCCCTGTTTGGCAAATCCGGCCTGCTGAATACCCTGGTTCAGAGCGTCGGCATGGTGCGGATCCCCTCGGAGAGCGAGGGTCTGGAGGCAGGAGAGGAGGTGGAGGTGCTGTCATGGTAAAGCGATATCTTTCCCTTATCTCTCTCGATGACGCCCAGGAGCTCCTTCGGAACCGGTTTCCCCTCCCTCCCCGGGTGGTACGGATGGACCTGGAGAAGGCCGTTCATCACCGCCTGGCCGAACCGCTCTTTTCCCGGTTTTCGGTTCCAGAGCATCCGCTCGCAGCGATGGATGGAATCGCGGTGAAAAGTGAGGAGACCGTGGGAGCTTCGGAACAACGGCCGGTGACCCTGCGTACCGCGGTGCGGGTCAACACGGGCAATCCGCTGCCCGCCGGATATGATGCGGTGATCATGATCGAGGACGTCTGGGAGAAGGATAGCCGTTACACGATCCGGAAACCGGTGAGCCCATGGCAGCATGTCCGGCCCAGCGGAGAGGATATCGCCGAGGCTGAGATGGTCCTTCCCTCTGCCCATCAACTCCGGCCCCATGAGATCGCGGCCCTCGCCTCATATGGCATCACGGACGTGCCCGTCCATACGCTGGAGATCGCGCTCATTCCCACCGGGAGTGAGCTGGTGTCTGCGGGGGAAAAACCCGGAGCGGGACAGGCAGTGGAGAGCAATACGCTCCTGGCCCGGGCAATCCTGGAGGAGACCGGCGTACGGTGTACGCGATATCCGATTGTACCGGATGAACCCGAACGAATCCGGGAGGCTCTCCAGCAGGCCGTTAAAACCCAGGACATGGTGATCCTCTCCGCAGGGTCTTCCGCTGGCACCCGTGATTTCTCTGCAGAAATCATTGCCGAACTGGGCGAGGTTCTCGCTCATGGAGTCGCCATCAAACCGGGAAAACCGGTGATCATCGGGATGATCCAGAAAAAACCGGTGATCGGTCTACCGGGCTACCCACTCTCCGCACTCACCGTGCTGCGGGAACTGGTGATCCCATTTCTTGCCGAGCGGGGATTTTCCGCGACCCGGTTTGGAGAGCTCGCCCTTACCCTCACCACTCCTCTGCACTCGGAGATCGGGACCGACGAATTTGTCCTGCTGTCGGCGGGGAAAGTCGGCGATCGCTGGGTGGGAGTGCCCCAATCCCGAGGCGCAGGCGTCCAGATGAGCGCCGTCCGGGCGAATGCGTATATGAGAATCCCCGCCCGAAAAGAAGGTTGCGAGGCGGGATCCACAGTCAATGCCCGTCTCCTGGTTCCCATCGATCAGGCCGCGTCTGCATTTCTCCTCACCGGCAGCCACGACCCGGCCCTGGACTACCTTGCGGACCTTCTCCAGAAATCGGGGGTGGAACTGCATTCCACCCACGTCGGCAGTATGGGGGGACTGCTGACGTTGCGCAGGGATGAATGCCACGGGGCACCTATGCACCTGCTGGCACCGGACGGAACGTACAACCTTTCCTATCTTCAGAAATACCTGCCCGGTGAACCTCTGGTGCTGCTCTGTGTGGCCGAACGCCAGCAGGGAGTGATCTCACGGGATGGCTTTTCCCTCCAGGACCTTGCGGGGGGTCCGCGTTTCGTGAACCGACAGAAGGGATCCGGTACCCGAATGCTGCTGGACCATCTCCTGGCACAGGAGGGGATCAACCCGACCTCGATCTTTGGCTATGACCGGGAGGTGACCACCCATCTTGCCGTGGCGTTGGCCATCAAGAACCGGGAGGCAGATGCGGGTATTGGAGTGTACAGCGCCGCGAAGGCGTACGGGCTTGAGTTCTCTCCCCTCGGAACCGAACGATACGAGATCGTTTGCCGGAAAATGCGGTGCGAGGATTCCCGCATGCGTCTGCTCTTCCGCACGGTGGCTTCCGGAGAGTTCAGAAAAGTGCTGCGGAACCTCGGGGGATACGACGTGACCGAGACCGGGGTAAAACGATATCTTCCCTGAACCGTAAAATAACGCTGGTACACCGGGATTTCCCTTTTCCGACCTTATTTTTTAAAAAATGCTATCATCAGGAGCATCCAAGATACTGGGGAAGAGTGATCATGCGTGGATAAGGTGGAGAGCAGCTACAGCGCGAACGAGGTCGAAGAATCAGTGCAGGATTTCTGGAGACGGGAAGGAATTTATGCACAGGTGCGAGCTCTCCGCAGGAACGGACCGCCCTTCTTCTTCGTCGACGGTCCCCCCTACACCACGGGATACATCCACCTGGGCACGGCCTGGAACAAGATCCTGAAAGACACCATTCTCCGTTTCCACCGCATGCAGGGCCGTCACGTGCTCGACCGGGCGGGATACGATATGCATGGACTGCCCATCGAGGTGAAGGTGGAACACGCCCTGGGCTTCACCACCAAGAAGGACATCGAGGCCTACGGGATCGGACCCTTCATCGAGCAGTGCCGGGAATTTGCTCTCCGCAACAAGGACATCATGAGCAGCCAGTTCCAGCGTCTGGGGGTATGGCTGGATTTTGAGAACCCGTATCAGACTCTCTCCCCGGAATATATCGCCGCGGCCTGGTGGACCCTGAAACGAGCGGACGAAGAGGGTAAGCTGGAGAGAGGCTATCGGGTGGTGAACTGGTGCCCCCGCTGCGAGACCGCCATCGCGGACGCCGAGGTGGAATACTGGGAGGCCACGGACCCCTCCATCTTCGTAAAATTCCCGGTCGCGGATAAAGAGAAGGAATATCTGGTGATCTGGACCACCACCCCCTGGACGCTACCGGCCAATGTGGCCGTGGCGGTCCATCCCTCCTTCATCTACGTGCGGGTGGCGGCAAAAAAAGAGGGGAAAGAGGAATTCCTGTGGATCGCCGACGATCTCGCGGAATCGGTGCTGCGCAAAGGCCGATACCAGGACTACGAGATCACCGAACGGAAAATGGGCTGCGACCTGGTGGGGATGGAATACCGCTCCCCTCTCGAGACGGAGGTTCCCTTCCAGCAACAGATCGTCCACCGCGTGGTCCCGGCCGACTTCGTGACCATGGAGAACACCGGCATGGTACATATCGCCCCCGGCCACGGGTGGGATGACTACCTGCTCGGTATTCGCGAGCACCTGGAGATCTTCTGCCCGGTGGATGGATCGGGCCGCTTCACCCGTGAAGGGGGAAAGTATTCCGGCATGAGCGTGAAGGATGCCAATACGGTGATTCTCGAAGATCTCGGGGACTGCCTGATATCGCGAGGCGAGGTGGTGCACCGCTACGGCCACTGCTGGCGCTGCAAGAAACCCATCATTTTCCGGGCGACCGAGCAGTGGTTCCTGACCGTCTCCGATCTGCGTGAACAGATGCTCGCCCAGATCGCCGAGGTTCAGTGGTTCCCGGACTGGGCGGGGAGTGCACGGTTCCATGACTGGGTAAAAGAAGTCCGGGACTGGTGTATCTCCCGTCAGCGTTTCTGGGGTATTCCCATCCCCATCTGGCAGTGCTCAAACTGCCGCTCCTACCGGGTCATCGGCTCGTTTGGCGAGCTGGAGTCTCTCAGCGGAGTACCCCTGCAGGATCCCCACCGCCCATACGTGGACACGGTGACGCTGCCCTGTTCCTGTGGAGGAAGCATGCAGCGGGTGGAGGATATCTTCGATGTCTGGTTTGACTCCGCCGTCGCCTCCTGGGCCACCCTGCACTATCCCGGAAAGAAGGAAGAGTTCGAACAATACTGGCCGGCGGATTTCATCACCGAGGGCCAGGACCAGACCCGGGGATGGTTCTATTCCCAGCTGGGAGCGAGCACCATTGCGTTCGGCCGTGCTCCATATCGCAGCGTGCTGATGCACGGGTTCGCCCTGGATGCAGAGGGAAGGAAGATGAGCAAAAGCCTGGGGAACATGGTCTCACCGGAAGAGATCATATCCCAGTTCGGTGCCGACGTGCTGCGTCTGTACGTTCTCTCTGCCAGCGCCCCGTGGGATGACCTGAAGTTTAATCTGGACGGGGTGAAGACGATGAACCGGACCATGAACATCCTCTGGAACGTATACCGCTTCCCGCTTCCCTACATGATCCTGGACCACTTTGAACCCGCCTCCCGGGACGGGCAATGGGACCCGGAAGCCCTCTCTCCCGTACATTCCCGGTTATCAGAGGAAGACCGGTGGATCCTATCCCGAATCAATTCCGTTGCCCGGGAGGTGGAGACAGCCGTAGGGGAGTGCCAGCTTCACCACGCCAGCCGGGCGATCCTGTCCTTCATTCTGGAAGACCTCTCCCGCTGGTACATCCAATTGATACGTCCCCGCATGTGGCTGGAAGAGGATGCACCAGAGAAAGAGCAGGCGTATCAGTGCCTGTATCATGTGCTTCGCCGTCTGAACCTGTTGCTGGCCCCCTTCGTCCCCCATATCACAGAGAAGATGTATGGCAACCTCCGTCTGCCCGCTGAACCCTCAAGCGTCCATCTCCTGGACTGGATCTACCCGGATGAGAGGATGATCGATTCCGAGCTGGAAGGGATGATGCGCAACGTGATGGCCTTCGATGATGCGGTTGCCGCTGCCCGGCAGGCGGGGAAGCGAAAACTGCGCTGGCCGGTCGCGGAGTGTGTGGTCGCTACAGAAAATCCCCTGGTCCGTAAAGCGGTGATGCACCTGAATCGCCTCTGTGGAGTGCGGGCAAACAGCCGGAGGGTCACCGTCAGCAGTATCCCGTGGGAGGGTGTCTTCTGGAAGGCAGTGCCGGTGATGAAGGAGATTGGTCCGGTCTTTGGAAAGGAGGCTCCCCGCGTGAAGGCCCAGATCGAACAGGCAGATGGAAACCGGCTTAAGAAAACCCTGGAGACCGAGGGCCGGGTGGTCCTGGGTGAAACGGGATATGAGATCACCCCCTCTCAGGTACAATTCCAGGAGGCCTTGCCGGAGAACTACTATGCGGCCTCCATGAAGGATGCGACGGTCTACGTGGACTGTGGTCTCACCACAGAATTGGAGGCAGAGGGATACGCCCGGGAGATCATCCGTCGCCTTCAGGAGATGAGGCGCCAGCTGGACCTGCGGGTGGAGGACTTCATTCTTGCGGAGGTGACCGTCTCAGATGCAAGAATCTTCTCCCTGCTGAAGGCGAGCTGGCCGGACCGGATCGGGCGTGAGGTGCGGGCCTCGAATCTGTATCTTCATCCTTCCGATGAGACACCTGTGCAGCGGACCTGGGATCTGCAGAACGAGTGGGACATCGAGGGTGTGGCCGTGCGAACCGCGGTTTCACGCCGACAATAGGGAGTCCAGATAGATCGTTCCCTCCGGTGAGGTGAACAGAGGCAGATCCCGTTCCTGGACCACCCGTGTCCGGGCGGTCGTCACCGTTTCCCCCGTGACCGGGTTATATCCTTCCCGATCTTCTTCGATTTTCCGCACCACCACACCCCTCCGCTGCCAGGCCGGTGTTTTGGCCATATTGATTCCCCTCGCGAACATCATCTCGTGAAGGGTGGAAGATGCGAGACCCTTTAAGGCTCGGGCGGCCGCAGTGGAATTCATTCCCTCCTTCATCAGCGCCTGCTGGCAGTAGGCATTCATGTGATTTCTCCATGCCTCCATCTGACGCTGGGCAAGATATTCCCTCGTGGCATCTCCGCCCACCTGCACCACGCGGGCATCAAATGCGACCGGTTCCGGAAGGGAGAGGATGAGAGTAAGGGCACTTGCGGCAAATGCCGCGGAGACCGAGTCCATCTTTTCCACCCTCCCTCCGAATGGGAGTCGGGGGATATACAGGCTGATCTCGTCGGAGAACGTATACGCGAAGGAGGCCTGCAGCCCACTCTCGGTGATCAGGCGTTCGCTCACTTCTGCCATCGCCTGGCTGAACTGTTCGTCAAACGGCAGTTCAAATGCCCGCTGCCGGGACAGCCGGTGAAAACTCCTTCCGTCAAGACGGAGGAAAATAGGTGGGATCGCTCTGAGATCGCTGTACAGTTCTCTTTGTACCATGGAAAAGAAAGATACGGGAGTGGATCAGGATATCGGAAAGGGGATTATTCCTCTTGCGGTTTGAACGCACGGGCGAGGTGGCGGACGACGACCACATCCCCGATACTTTTGATCATCCGGTAGGGGATCTTGATGCCGCGGAACCCTTTGACATCCACAAACTCCGGATTAAGATTCCCCACCGCGATGGAATCCAGCTTCTTTCCGTCCACATCGATGACCACGTCTTCGATATCCCCCACATACACCGCCTTGTCGGTATATACGCTCAGCCCAAACAACTCTGTGATCTGCGTTTTCATCCCTTCTCCTCAGAGCTCTGCTCTTCTCAACTTATATACTATTTGATTTAAAAAGATTGTTGAATGCGACTTTATGCCCCCTTCAGGCCAGATTTTTTCCTACAATATTAATATATATGCGGTGATGCTCTTCTATGAAAGGTTCGTTCCAGATTGGGAGACTGTACGGTATCCCCGTTCTGCTCCACTGGTCTTTCGCTCTGGTGATACCCCTCTTTGCCTGGATCATCGGCGTCGAGATCACCTACACCACAGCCCTCATCCAGGGTTTGTTCGGAATCCCTCCCATAAATCAGAATCTTATTACCTCAGGATTTATGCCCTACATTCTGGGTGCGATCGTTTCTATCGGCCTCTTTGTGGGTGTTTTTATTCACGAGCTGGCGCACTCCATTATCGCGAAGAGGAATAAAATCAAGATCAACAGCATCACCCTGCTCATCCTCGGAGGCGTCTCCTCTATGGAAGAGACCACCCCCGATCCCCGGGTGGAGCTCCCCATGGCCCTGGCCGGTCCGCTCACCAGCCTGGTTCTGGGAATCATCTCCACGGGAATCATGTACGGGATCGCCGATCTGGGGGGAAATTCCGGCACGGCAGGTTCGCTGGTGTTTATATTCGGGTACCTCGGACTGTTAAATATCATCCTGTTCGCGTTCAACCTCCTCCCTGCCTTTCCTATGGATGGAGGACGTGTGTTGCGGGCCTGGCTGGCCAAGCGGATGCCCCTCGCACGTGCCACCCGAATCGCAGCGGATATCGGAAAGGCCTTCGCCATCGTCTTCGGCATCTTTGGGTTCATCATCTTCAATCCCATCCTGATCATTATCGCCTTCTTCATCTACATCGGGGCAAACCAGGAGTCCCTGCTGGTGCGGTACAATATTCTTCTAAAAGATCTCACCATGCAGCAGGTCATGGCCAGTCCGGTGATGACGGTCCCTCCCTCCATGCGTCTTACCGAACTGATCGAGAAGATGCACAATACCAAGCATCTGGGTTTTCCGGTGGTGGAAAACGGGCACCTGGTCGGACTGGTGACCCTGGCCGATGTGCAGAAGAGCTCTCCCACCGACCGGGAGGCACTGATCGTGAAGGACGTGATGTCCCGGCAGGTCCTGACTCTCCCGCCGGACGC
>JBAIXL010000093.1:0-4651 GCA_037916685.1 Methanolinea tarda | reverse complement strand
TGGGAAAATCGAGCGCGGATATGGCACCCTCCCTTGCAGAGTGTGAAGGAAGAGCATTCCACGCATCCATTCCGGGATTCCCCGTCCTTGATGAAGGGAGATCCTTTTCGGGTCTCCCAGATCCGGGAAAAGGGAACCCGACGTACATTACCCAGCAGAAACTCCGGAGACTGGGCAAACTGACAGGGATAGAGATTTCCCTCCGGGTCGATATTTGCCACCCGCTCTCCGGCACTGCAACAGCATCCCTGGAGAGCGAGGAGGCTCAGTGCTTCGCGGTTGTTAGGCTCTTCCTTCTCAATAAGGGAGGCGAGATGAATGCTGTCCTGGGGGGCATCCACGGTGAGGATCTCGAGAGTGGCGGGATTGATCGCCTCGGCATGCCGGTATACGCGTTTAAAGATCGCCCGTGCTTCTTCAGAAGAGACCTGTTTTGTCTCGTATTCTTCGGTGCCTCTTCCGCTCGGTACGAGCCAGTACAGGCAGAATCGTGGAACCGAGAGCTTCAGGGCAAGATCGATCAGAGGGATCACCTGGTCCTGATTCTCACGGGTGACCGTCATGCGGATTCCGCTGGGAACGCCCGCGTGTACACAGGATCGCAATCCCTTCACCGAACGTTCAAAACTGCCCGGAATTCCCCGGACACGATCATGGGTCGCCGGTGAGGCGCCATCCAGGGAGATCCCCACATACTCCACACCCGTTTTCCGCAGATCTTCTGCGATATCGTCGTCAATGAGGGTTCCATTGCTGGAGAGTGCGACCTTCATCCCTGTCCTCCGGCAATAGTCCAGAATCTCCCAGATATCCTCCCGAACGAGGGGTTCTCCCCCAGTTATAATGAGCAGCGGCACCCCTGCAGAACTGAGGTCATCGATCAATGCATAGCACTCGGTGGTGGACATCTCATCCCACGTCCGTTTTCCCGCCCCCAGATAACAGTGAGAGCAGGCCAGGTTGCACCGGCCCGTGATGTTCCAGAAGATCACTGGGCGGGGTAGATCCGAAAATGCCAGGTACCGGCCCGTCGAAACCGTTGAGGAATGACCATGCTGTTTGATCAGATCCCCCAGGGTCTTTTTTCCGTGCAGGATCCTGCTGACACGAATCATACCCCCGCGACCTCCGCCACTCTCCCTGCGGGGATTTTTTTGAATTCTGCCGTACTGAATAGGACAATATGCTCTTCCACTCCCGTAATAAGAGAGAGTTCCTGGATGTACCGGGAGATGCTCTCCTGGTCGTACGCATGGACCACGGTATACAGGGTATATTCCCATCGGGAGGGCACGATGGCCCGTTCATAGCAGTGGGTGACCTCCGGATGGGCCGCCATCGCACGACCCACCTCTTCGATCCGCTCTCCGGGCACTTTCCAGGCCACCATGGCATTCATGCGGATGCCCAGGTTCCGCTGGTTGATGCGGGCTCCGAACCGGCGAATCACACCGCGGTCCAATAGAGACCGGATCCGCAGAATAAGCTCCTCTCTCTTTATACCGAGACGATGTGCTACAGCACCATAGGGATCCTCACAGAGAGGCAGTCCCTCCCGAAGTTCCCAAAGCAGAGTCTGTTCGTTTCTGTCGATCATAATCGGTCTCCCGGGTCCCCTTTCAGGATATGGAATCGGACCCCGATCTTAAATCGTCTCCGGCGGGGAAGATCCAGCAGATCTTCTTTCTCCAGTCCCGTCCGAGTACGTATCTCCTCTCGCACCTGCTCCAGATCTCTCCAGGAGGGGCTGGAAAGGGTAAACCAGATATTATAGACGTGATTCCGGCGGTAATTGTGCGAAACCTCCTGGTATTCGTTGATGATCGCGGCCACCTCCTCAATCCGTTCCGGCGGTACCCGCAGCGCGATGAGCGAAGAGGCCTCCAGTCCGACCTCCTCCGGTTCGATTACCGGTCCGATGCTCCGCAGGACATTTGCTTCCCGAAGCCGGCGAAGTCTGCGGAGCACTTCGTCTCCCGTCATTCCAATCGGCGCCCCGATGGCATCCCAGATCTCACCGGTGAGCGGTACTCCACCCTGGATCGCTTCGAGCAAGATTCTGTCCTGGGAGTCCGGTTCCGGGATCATAATACAGCCTCCGGCAGGTAATGACAGGAGGGATCCTCGGCCAGGTAATCCCCGTTCATCTCCCCCGGTTTCATCAGACCCCCGCAGATGTCGCGACGAATTATACTAATCCCGAAGGCACGGGCACGGCATCCTCTGCACCGCTCCGCATAGGAACACCCCCCACATCGTCCCTTCAGGTTCCGGACGTCCCGAAGTTCTATCAACTCCGGCGCGGTATCCCAGATCTCCTGGAAGGACTTCTCCCGGACTGAACCCACCCGAAGGGGCAGGTAGGGACAGGGAGTCACCTCCCCGCTGGGATAGATACGACAGTACGAAAGACCGCCGACACAGCCCCGCATGGTCTCAGGAACGGGCACACCTATCTGATCGGCGATGCGAATAAACTGTGGAGCACACGTAGGGCGCACCGAAATATCTCTCTCCGCGGTATAGCGGAGAACCTCCCGAATCATCTCTTCGTACCGCACGGGTACGATATCACAAACCCAGACGCCCCGGCCGGAAGGGACCAGGAAGAAGAGCTGATAGTCCCGGATTCCCATGTTTTCCCCGAAGGAGAGAATGGATTCTATCCCGGAATAGTTGGAGGGCGTGACGGTGGTGTGGATCTGGACCGCGATCCCCGCATCCTGGCAGGCCTTCATCCCCTGAATGGCTTTCCCCCATGCACCGGTCTTGCCCCGGAAACGATCATGCAGTTCTTCATTGGTGGAATCCAGACTGATGGCCGCTTTGCGGATCCCCGCACGCTTAAGAGACAGGGCCATGTCGTCACTGACCAGGGTTCCATTCGTGCCCAGGGCCATGTGGAGACCTCGCCGTGTTCCGTAATGGACCAGGTCGATAAGATCCTCGCGAAGCAGCGGCTCGCCTCCGGATAAGATCAGAGTACGGGTACCGGCCTGTTGCAGGGCATCGATGAGCGACTCTCCTTCATCGGTGGAGAGTTCATCGTCCCTCTTTTCTGGGCGGGCATCCAGATAGCAGTGGGCACAGCGGAGATTACATCGGAACGTGATGTTCCAGGAGACAAGCGAGGGAATATATCCCCCCGGTTCCGGTGCCTGGATGGTGGAACGGGATTTTTGTTGCGGCATGGTATTCCTGTATCGAATGGCGGTGCGGTCCGGTATGAGACGCTATAAGGACGGCTTTGTGTATTTAGTCTTTTCCACTCCGGTCAACTGGTTTGGAAAAAACGGGGAGAGATCAGCACCGCCGCCCCTACCAGGGACAGGCCGGTGATCGGAGCAAGAAACATTCCATAGGGTTGGAGAGTTCCGCTGATCAGAACGTCACGGAAATACCCAAAGGGGAGGAACGTTCCCGTGGAAATTCCGGCAACCGTTTCCTGGAACAGACCGGAGAGTGCCACCACTCCCAGTACTGTTACCACCGCGAAGAGGTGCCCCTCACCGGAAGAGGCCGATGCAAGAGCCACCAGCACACCGATGGCACTGGAGGCAAGTATCACCATGGGGTAGGTCAGGCCGATCAGCAGCAGGGAAGACGCACCGGAATTCCAGGGTGTCGCGATCAGAACCAGGGGCACCAGAAACTGGAGGCCGTCAAACAGTGAGTGAGCCAGGAGGTATTCTGCGATCATGCGGGCGGAGGAAATCGGCAGGATTGCCATCCGTGCCATCATGCCGCTTTCGCGGGTCCGGATCAGTCCTACCGCGGCTCCAAAAACACCGGTGAAGATCAGCAGGAGGGTGAAGGCATTCATCCGTACGGCGCCCGGCACGCCGGGGAGCAGGAGGGGCGCAACGAGCACCACCGGGAGGATGAATTTCACCAGACAGGAACGTTTCCTGCGTATCTGTTCGAGGATCTCCCTCTGCCAGAGATGATCCGGGCGCATTTCAGGTCTTCCCTCCAACATGGAGCATGACGTCTCCGAGGTCCGGCCGTTTCACATTCAAATTCTGGAGGGATGCGTGCTGACCGATCTCCCCGATAAGCGAAGGCAGGAGTCGTGGATCATCCCGGACAAGAAAGGTGGCACGGAAACTTCCATCCGTTCCATCCCCGCATTCGGCATATTCCACACCCTCTAGCCGGTTCAGAATCTCCGGGGAAACCGGGCGGTCCATCTGGACGGTTACCACAGCGAATCCTCCCAGTGACCCGATCAGATCCTCCGGGGTCCCGATGGCGAGGATTCGACCCTGATTCATCAGCGCGACGGAGTCGCAGAGCAGTCTCGCCTCCTGCACATCGTTCGTGGCCAGAATGATGGATGTGCCGGAACGTGTCTCATCGCGGAGCAACTGGTACAGGGACATCCGGGAAGGATAATCCAGGCCCAGCGTAGGTTCGTCCAGAAGTATTAGCCGGGGTTTATGTACGAGGGCCTCAATCAAGGAGAGTTTTCTCTTCATGCCATGGGAATATACGGCCACCAGGTCATCCTTCCTCTCCCACAGGGATAGCGATCGGAAAAGAGCCTGTAACCGGGATTCCAGTTCCGCAGGACCCAGCCCGTACGTACGACCGATGAACCAGGCATTCTCATACCCGGTCAGGTGTTCGTAGTGTGGAGACACGTCGGATA
>JBAIXL010000092.1:0-2143 GCA_037916685.1 Methanolinea tarda | reverse complement strand
ATCCTCTTCTGGGGATGCAACCCGGCGCACGCCCATCCCCGGCACATGAGCCGCTATTCCATCTTCCCACGAGGGTTCTTTACCGGGAAGGGTTCGCAGAGCCGAAAATTGATCGTGGTCGATCCCCGACATACGGACACTTCCAAGCTGGCAGATGTCTACTATCAGGTGGAACAGGGACGCGACTATGAGCTCCTGCAGGCCTTCCGTACCGCATTGAAGGGAGAATGGCTGCCCGACGTGGTGGCCGGAATTCCGAAAGAGCGGATCTACGAAGGGGCGGAACTGATGAAAAGCGGCCGGTTCGGGATCATCTTCTTCGGCATGGGCGTGACCCAGACCCTGGGGAAGAATCACAACATCGACGCCGCGATCATGCTGACCAAGGATCTCAACGAATACACCAAGTTCAGCATCATGCCCATGCGGGGACATTATAACGTCACCGGATCGGGGGAGGTGCTGGCCTGGCAGTTCGGGTTCCCCTACAGCGTGGACCTTTCACGGGGCTATGCACGGTACAACCCCGGAGACACCTCTTCCATCGATCTCCTCCACAGAGGCGAGGTGGATTGTGTCTTCACCATCGCGAGCGATCCGGGGGCGCATTTCCCCATCAGTGCGGTCCAGAAGATCGCCAGTCTCCCCTCTGTGGCGATTGATCCCCATATCACACCTACGACAGAGGTCTCCAAGCTCCACGTGCCGGTGGCCTTTGTAGGAATCGAGGTTGGCGGGAACGCCTATCGTATGGACAATGTCCCCATCGACACCCGAAAAGTGGTGGATCCGCCGGAAGGAGTACTCACCGATGAGGAGTTCCTGGAGAAGGTCCTGCACCGCGTGAGAGAACTCAAGGGGGTGAAGGCATGACGGAATTTCTTATCAAGAACGGATTCGTATTCGATCCCACCCAGAAGATCAAAGGTGACGTCGCGGATGTCGCCATCAAAAACGGGAAGATCGTCGAAACCGATGCGGTGAAAAAGCCGAAGATCATCGATGCCACCGGCATGACCGTGATGGCCGGCGGTGTGGAGATCCATGCCCACGTTGCGGGCCCGAAAGTCAATGTGGGGCGCATCTATCGGCCGGAAGACAAGCTGTTCAATGCCGCCCCCGGTAAGAAGAACACCCGGATGGAGGGCGGGTACTCGGTTCCCACCACCTACAAGACCGGGTATAACTATGCCCGCCTCGGCTATACCACCGCGATGGAGGCGGCGATGCCGCCGCTCTTCGCCCGTCATGTACACGAGGAGATCCGGGATACCCCCATTATTGATGAGGGTGCCTATCCGGTGTTCGGGAACAACTGGTTCGTGCTCGAGTACATCAAGAACCGGGAGATCGAGAACACGGCGGCCTATATCGCCTGGCTGCTGGACGCCACCAAGGGATTTGCCGTAAAGAGTGTGAACCCCGGAGGTACCGAAGCCTGGGGCTGGGGACTGAACTGTCTTCAGGTCACCGATCCGGTCCCCTACTTCGATGTCACTCCCCAGGAGATCACCACCGGTCTCATCGAGGCAAACGAGTACCTGGGGCTTCCCCATTCTCTGCATATCCACGGAAACAATCTGGGGAACCCGGGGAACTACACCACGACCCTCGATACCCTGAAGGCGGCAGAGGGCCACAAAGCGAAGAACAAGTTCCACCGGGAGCAGGTCCTTCACCACACTCATATCCAGTTCCATTCCTATGGAGGGGATAAATGGGCGAACTTCGAGTCCAAGGCCCGCGAAATCATGGAGTATGTGAACAAGCACAAGAATATCACCGTGGACGTGGGTTTTGTAACTCTCGATGAAACCACTACGATGACCGCGGACGGCCCCTTCGAGCACCACCTCACCGAACTGAATCACCTGAAATGGGCGAACGTGGATGTCGAACTGGAAACGGCCGCCGGAGTCGTGCCCTATGTGTACAGTCCGGACATCTTTGTCTGTGGCGTGCAGTGGGCGATCGGTCTTGAGATCGCACTCCTGTCCAAGGACCCGATGCGGACCTTCATCACCACAGATCATCCCAATGCCGGGCCGTTTACCCGGTATCCACGGATTCTGAAGTGGCTGATGAGCCAGAAGGCCCGGGAAGAGCAGATCAAGGCCTTCAAGAACAGTGACAAGGTGGTCAA
>JBAIXL010000091.1:0-16032 GCA_037916685.1 Methanolinea tarda | reverse complement strand
ACATATGGCCCGGTCTGCCTTTTTTCATCAGGAGGGGAACGATGCAGGCATCTCGGGCACCTTCCTCCATGAGGCGATCCAGGGTATATCCAAGAACCTCCCCGGTTACATCATCGACATTGGTCTCCAGAATGTCCACCACGTCATGAGGGATTTCTTCTGCAGTCTCCAGCAACATGGTGCGGAGTATATTGGGAGACACCGGGTCTTCACGCGATCCGGCACCGTAACCCACGGCCCGCACCCGGACGGGTCCGGGTGGATCCATGCGACGAGCACCGAACTCCGCGAGTATCGCGGCACCCGTAGGGGTGCAGAGTTCTCCCTTCCCTTCCGAAATTACCGTAAGATTGCTGTTCCGAAGAATTTCCGCCGTGGCAGGGGTGGGGACTGGAAGTATTCCGTGAGCGGTCTGCACCGTTCCGCTTCCCAGGGCGAGCGGCAACACCTGTATACCTTCGACCTGAAGAGACTCCAGAGCGACACAGGCACCCATCACTTCAGCAACCGCATCATCCGCCCCGACCTGATGGAAATGCACCGGAGGCCCATGCACCTCTTCCTCCGCCACATGAATCCGCCGGAAAATTCGTTCTGCCATCCTCTGTGCGGTGGGCGATGCATTCGACGAGGCTACCCGCTCCAGCACTTCTTCCAGGCTGCGTTCTTCCATCCCCGCCCGGGTGTCCACCTGAAGGCCTCGTATATTTCCCCGGTTCACTTCCCGGATAATCGGCTCATCCACGACGGATCGCATGGCATTCTCCACTGCCTCACGGTCCGCTCCAAGGGAGAGCAGGGAGCCGACAATCATGTCGCCTGCTGCGCCGTGAAAAGGGTCGATGAGAAGGATACGCATAGTCAACAGTACTTATAAATGCCCGCGTATATACCCTTTAAGCTAATGCCCGAAGTCTTTCTGAAAGTTGACAGTGCCTATCCCGACGATCAGGGACGGGGTAAGGCGCGACTCGACCCGGACACCATGCTCCAGCTCCGGTTATCCCCGGGCAATCTGGTCGTAATCGAGGGAAAACGTACCACCGTGGCGAAGGTCTGGCGTTCCCAGATCAACGACTGGCATCAGATGAAGGTGCGGGTGGATAACTATACTCGCCAAAATGCCGGCGTGAGCATCGGGGATCGGATCAAGGTGTATCCCGTTGATAAAGAGATCGAAGCAAAGCGGGTCGTTCTCGCTCCACCAGAGGATCTTCCACGCCACCTTCCCATCAACCTGAATAATGCCATGAACCGGCTGATCGATTTCCCGATTACCCTTAACGATATCGTTCCCGTTCATGCAGGAATGCCCCCCTTCATGCAGCTGATCTCGTTCAAGGCTGTGGTGGTGGAACCTGAAGACGCGGTGATCATCACCAAGAATACGGAGATCGAATTCAGTGAAAAACCCGCGGCCGGATTTGCGGGGGTCAAACACATCAGCTACGAAGATATCGGAGGATTGAAAGACGAACTCCAGCGTGTCCGGGAGACGATCGAGCTTCCCATTCGCCACCCGGAACTGTTCAATAAGCTGGGAATCGAGCCACCCAAAGGCGTGCTGCTCTATGGCCCCCCCGGCACGGGCAAGACCCTGATCGCCAAAGCGGTGGCAAATGAAAGCGGTGCCCACTTTATTCCCATCGCCGGCCCGGAGGTGATCTCCAAGTACTATGGGGAAAGCGAGCAACGGTTACGGGAGATATTCGAGGATGCGCAGCAGAATGCACCTTCCATTATCTTTATCGACGAGCTGGATTCCATCGCACCCCGCCGGGAGGAGGTGACCGGAGAGGTGGAACGCCGGGTGGTCGCCCAGCTCCTTACCATGATGGACGGACTCAAGGAACGTGGCCAGGTGGTGGTCATCGGTGCCACCAACCGTGTGGACGCCATCGATCCCGCCCTGCGCCGGCCGGGGCGGTTTGATCGGGAGATCGAGATCGCGGTTCCCAATGAGATCGACCGGACGGAGATCCTGCGTATCCACTGCCGGGGGATGCCCATCGCGGAGGATGTGGACCTGTTAAAGATCTCCCAGCAGACCCACGGGTATGTGGGGGCGGATCTTGCGGCGCTGGCACGGGAAGGAGCGATCCGGGCACTGCGAAGATATCTGCCTCAGATCGATTTGGAGGCGGAGGAGATCCCGCCAGAGATCCTGGAGTCCATGCAGGTGAAGTTCTCGGATTTCCGTGAGGCTCTGCGTGATGTGGGCCCCAGTGCGATGCGGGAAGTGCTCCTGGAGGTGCCTCATGTCTCCTGGAAAGAGGTGGGGGGACTGGAGGGGGCACAACAGGAAGTGCGGGAGGCCGTGGAATATCCGCTGACCAAGCGGGATCAATTTGAGGATCTCGGAATCGAACCGCCCAAGGGGGTGCTGCTCTATGGTCCGCCCGGCACGGGCAAGACCCTGATCGCCAAAGCGGTGGCCACCGAAAGCGGGGCCAACTTTATACCCGTGCGGGGTCCCCAGCTCCTTTCCAAATGGGTGGGAGAGAGCGAGCGTGCGGTCCGCGAAATATTCAAGAAAGCACGGCAGGTGGCTCCATCCATCATATTTTTCGATGAACTGGACGCCCTGGCACCTTCACGGGGTGTGACGAGCGATTCTCACGTCATCGAGAGTGTGCTCAATCAGCTTCTGACCGAAATGGATGGCTTGCTGGAACTCAGGGGTGTGGCCATTATGGGAGCCACCAACCGGCCCGACATCGTGGATCCTGCTCTCCTGCGACCGGGACGGTTTGATCGCCTGGTGTATATCGGCGAACCGGCAGAAGCAGACCGGAAGAAGATTCTCGAAATCCACACGCGATTCATGCCCATTGGAAATTCGGTCATCGAGGAATTCGTCCAGATAACCCAGGACCTGGACGAAACCGGCCTTGAACATATTTTCGAGTCTATAGAGGAAGGCCAATCCATGACCCCGGACCTTCTCCGTGAGCGACGCATACGTGCGGAAAAAGGAACCGGACGAAATCTCCGTCCAGGGCAGAGAAGACAGCGGATCGTCGAATTCATCGCCAGCAAATCCCTGGTCGTGGTGGATCCGCCGAGAGATCATCTTCTTGCGAATCTGGCGGCACGGACCGAGGGATATGTAGGCTCGGATCTGGAGGCGATGTGTCGTGAAGCCGGGATTTTCGCCATGAGGGATGGCGTAACCGTCGTGGAGTCCCGGCATTTTGAGGAGGCTCTGAAAAAAGTTCATCCCACGATGAACGAACGCCTTCGTGTTACGTATTCCAAATACCAGGAATTCTTCAAAGGAGGGCTGCCGGTAAAGGATCAGCCTCTGGAGTATCAGTAGAGAGAATTCTCTTTTTACCGCGCCTTCCGAGTCGTTGTGCTCCCATTAGAGAAGGATTACGGAGACCCAATACGTTATCCTCGCGCTATTTCTATCGGCTAAATACAGAAATTTTATCTCTGATTGGGAAATACCCCTACACCACGGATGATACACCGTGGATGAGAAACAGAGACGCACCACCGGCGTAACGGGGCTTGACTTTCCTCTTGAGGGCGGATTTCCGGTCGGCACTTCGATAATTGTGTACGGACATCCTCTCTCCGGAGTCGACCTCATGGCCAAACAATTCTGGAAACCCGAGTCTGCAGAAGAAACAGAGGATTCTATCTATATGGTCCTCGATGAAGATCCCCTGGAAGGGATGATTGATGCTAAAGATCGATCGCTTAAGGAGATCGCGAGCACCATGAAGGGCTCTCGCATCATCATCGATTCCCTCTCACGGATCATGCTCATCCACGGGAACGACAAAGCCCTGGAGTTCATGAGAAAGGATGTGAAGTCTGCCCTGAACAAGGGAGCCAATGTGATGCTTACCCTCTATAAAGACCTCCATCCGGCGGAAGACATGATCCTGCTCATGCGGTCCGCAGATATTTTTATCGAGCTGGATGAGAAAATTCAGGGAAATGAGATCGAACGGACCTTCTGGATTCGAAAAATCAAGGGACAGAAGGTTCCCCAACGGGTAATCCCGTTCTTAATCACCGAGAAGGGTCTCGAACTCTCCACCACCAGCAGAGTCGTCTGAAGAGTTCGCGAAGGCGATCCGCGTGGCACGGCTTGCCTCTACCATATTTTTCAGTTTATGGAAGGCACTGTCCCGAGTAAGCATCCGCATTCCGCAGTCCGGATCGATCACCATTCGATCCGGGTCAAAGACCTCGACTCCCTTTTCTATCCGCTTCTCGATGACGGCCGGGCTCTCCACCGCCGGATCACTGGTATCGACACATCCATAGCCGATGAGGCGCCCTTTCAGATCTTTCGCTGAGACCACTTCCAAGTTCTCCTGACTGCCAGAAAATTCAAAATCGTACATATTTACCGGTATGGCCAGGACCTCGTCGATCACATCGATCAGCTCTCCGCAGACGTGAAGCGAGACGGGGGCCTTGAGATCCGCCGACAGGATCTCGATAGCCTTCCTTCCGGTCTCCAGATCCGCCGCTCCCGTAGAAAAGATAGGTTCGTCGATCTGGAGCATGGCCACTCCCGCACGGTCCAGAGCTCGGGCTTCCACCGTCAATGCCTGCGCAAGATCGAGGATCAGTTCCTCGCGGTTCCGGTACATGGGAGTTCCAATGCGCAGGCCATGTGCGATGGTGCTCGGGCCTGTGAGGATTCCTTTCACTTCAGGATGCCGTGTGAGTGCGTATCGCGTGTCGGTGAGGGTAACCGGTTGTTCCGGGGGGAGAATTTTCCCCACCACGGTCTGTCCACGGATTCCCGGTAGCTGGGACGTGAACACCGAGATCATATCTCCTCGTACCTGACCATCGGATATGATATCGATGCCCGCCGCGATCTGATCCGCTACTGCCCGCTCAACCGCAGAATGGAGAGGATCGAGAAAGGAGCGGAAATTCATCGCCTTCACGACCGGATAGCTACCCACTACGGTGGTGGGAAACAATTTATCGGAAAGACCGAATCTTCCTTTTTCGGTGAGACGAAGTCCCATCGATGGACCGTCCTTCATTACCAGGGGGGGATCATTCTTCGACATTGAGGGTTACGAAGAAAATGATTAACCTTCAGGAGTAAAATCGTTTCTGCTCCGTTCCTTGACGTTCGGAAAGGCCATCGATACTTCAAACTGCTCCCCAGCGGCAAGAACCCGGGTTCGGTCATAAGGGCAACAACACGCATGCCCCGGGTTGGGGCAGGCCATCATTTCGGTGGGATTTGATTCCCCGGTAGGTCCTGCATATCCTGATACAGCCACACCATTCGATCCAGGTACCATAACTTTCCCAGATAAACCAGCGCAAATCCGTAACCCAGAGCCCACAGATTCAGAGCGTACGTTCCCCAGATCACGATCAGAAACCCAGACCCCGCGAGAAAATTGAGGAGGTGTGGGATCTTCCTGTGACGGGGAGGGACGAGAACCCGGTCCCGGTTCATCCAGATCCGCTCGCCCAGCACTCCTTGGGATGCCCAGGAATGCATGGATGTAGGGGGAGAGAATATCCTCGGATTCAGAAAGATCCAGGCGATTGCGGGAATGATCAGAAAGAGGCTGTTCCACCCCAGCCACACCCGGCTCCAGCATGCGAGTACCAGAAAGGGAAGGGCGGTATTCCTGCTCCACACGCTCCAGGGATTGGCATGGCGCTTCCAGGCTTCCTCGTCCGGTAAAAAGATCCGTCCGATTCGTCTCTCCAGGGTCATCCTTCAGGGAACCAGGCGATGACGGTCCCGAGGGAAGAGCACCGCTTCTCGAATATTCGGGAGATCGAGCATGGTCATCACCAGTCGATCCGCTCCCAGCCCCCAACCGGCATGAGGGGGCATTCCGTACCGGAAGGGAGCAAGATAGAACTCAAAATTCTCCGGAGACAGGCCTTTGGAACGAATCTGTTTTACCAGCAGGTCATGCTGGTGCACCCTCTGGGCTCCACTGGCCAGTTCCATGCGGGGATGCATAAGATCGAATGCCCGACACAGCTCCGGCGATTCCGGGTGTGGCATCGCATAATAAGGTTTGATCGCGGTAGGCCAGTCCACTATGAAATAATGGTCCCCCATTTCTTCACCGATGGCTTTCTCTGCCACGGTTCCGATATCATCCCCGAAGGAAAAGGGTTCTCCGGTCCTTCGTGCGGCGATATCGATCGCCTCGCTGTAGGAGATACGGGGAAACGGAACCTCAGGAATCCGCAGATCATCGATGGAGAGCGTGGCCAGGGAATCGCCACACATCTCCCGCACCCGTTCATACACGGTTACAATCAAATCTTGGAGGTGGTTCATCACATCCCGATGATCGGCAAACGACACTTCCACATCGATCGAGGTGGCCTCATTTAGATGCTTGGTCGTATTATGTTCCTCGGCACGGAAGATAGGCCCGATCTCAAAGACCTTCTCGAAACCCGCGGCCATCATCATCTGTTTGTAGAGCTGGGGACTCTGGCTGAGGAAGGCTTCTTTCTCGAAATAGGCGATGGGAAACAGCTCCGTTCCTCCTTCGGTAGCCGCTGCGACGACCTTAGGAGTGGTAACATGGATGAAATCCCGGTCATGTAAAAATTCGTTCACCGTCTGCGTTACCGCAGAGCGGATGAAAAATATCGCCGTTACCCGCGGTTTCCTGATATCCATAAACCGGGCGTCGAGCCGCGTATCCAGTTCTGCAGGAACCTTTTCTACCACGTCAAGAAGAAGGGGAGTTTCACAGGGATTGAGTATCTCCACCTCTTCGGGAATGAGTTCTCTACCTCCCGGAGCCTTATCGATAGATTTCACTTTTCCTCGGATGCGGACCACGGATTCGCGGGATATCTGCTTGAGCACCTCCAGCACCGCAGGATCGACTTTCTTCTTCGGAGCCGTGACCTGCAGGATACCGGTGCGGTCCCGGATTAGGAAAAAGAGCAAACCACCGAGGTCCCGTACCTCATGAACCCAGCCGGTTATCTCCGCATGTTCGAGCTCCGGCGTCACCTTCCTGATGGGTATATGCATAGGATGAAACCCGTATATATGTGGAACGCGAGGGATAAAGGATTTTATATTCCTTTTTTTCAGGACTTCTCAGCTTCCGAACCCCAAAACCTTTAAATTCCCGACCCGCTATAGCGAGTGCCTGAAACACCCAGGGGAATCTGAAATGGATGAAGACTATACCAATCCACCTATTACCGAGGCGATCTGTGAATTTCGCATCGCGCTCACCACCGAGTGGGACTTGACTATCCCGGGCCTGTACTATGCCCGTGTGAAGGATGAATTGCCTATCCGTGAACAGAGAAGAATCCGGAATGTCGAGGTGGTAATGGGGGAGGAGGGTCTGCGCGAAGAACTCCTGGTGCGGGAGAGGATGCATTATTTTACACCGGATATGAACCATGGAGTCCAGGTCGGTCCCCACCTTCTGGCGGTAAACATGCTGAAGCCGTACACTTCCTGGAGTCGTTTCCGACCCCGTATCGAGCATGCCTTCCGGGTACTCCGCGATATCGTCCCCGTTGAGACCCTCGATGGACTAAGCCTCCACTATATTAATGTACTAGAGGTGCCTGAGGGAAATACGGATCCACGGAGATATCTCTCGCTGATTCCACCCTTACGAGAGATACTGCCAGGAAATCCCGACAGCCTTCTGGTCGGTTGCGAGATACCCTTTGAGGAAGGGAGGGACGCCTGCAGGATCGAAATCACCGATGCGATACCGGAGAAGAAAGAAGGATCCGCCTTCCTCCTCGACATCGAGTATTTCCTCTCTTCTCCCAATACTCTCCCTTCCGATGATGCGATGCCCTGGCTGGATATCGCCCATAAACGGCTGGTAGACATTTTCGAAGCCTGTCTCCTGGAACCTGCCCGCGATATCTTCCGAGGGAGGTAATCTATCTTCCTTTTTTTGGCTATCCCAACGTTCAAAAATGGCCCCGGTATTCGGGGCATATCGGTTTTTCCGTACACCAACCGATGAATAAAATCGAAAATTTTTCCTTGTACAATCAGACGATCTCTTTTTATACCTTGAGGCCAGCTCTCTGCTGTTGTCCTATGGTCTCCCTTGCATTCGCCCATCTGGAGCATCCTATGGTAAAGGAAGTTCAGAGTCTCGAGAATAAGTATGGAGTTATTCTTCTCGCCTATGAAAAGCCTCCAGAACCCGCGGATTTGACCCAGGATCAAATCATAGAAGTCCAGCGATTCGAACGAAAATTGGGGTGCCGGCTGATCGCATACCGTTAACTGTCAGGAGAGGAACGGACCCGCTCGGGTGTATTCATTCGATGAAAATGAAAGAGCTTTTCGATATCGAGTGGCAGGTTCTCATCATTGCCATATATGAGTTTTTTCAGCCGATCGGAATCGATCTGCACTTGGGGAATTGATTGGTATACAGGTATCGAGGACAAAAAACACCTCATTTTATATTTCAGATTAATAATAAGCATATATACTATATTAATATATCTAAATCAATCTCAATCATAATATGTATTTTATAATAAATTATAGAATAATTAACCTTTATTTAAAAATTAGAACGTATATTTTCAATTTTTTCCAGAATGTAACCCGCGAGCTCCCGGCTTTTTTCCCGGTTCTTCATCAGTGTATCAAACCGGAAGGCGCCCGGCACCTCCCGATCATCCCGAATGTCTTGAACAAATGCTGGATGAAGATGCTGGTAGAGATCCAATGTACCGCGGGATGTGGGCTCTTTACCCCACGCCTTCATCAGTACCCCTGCTGGGCCACTTACCGGTTTTGCACCAATGAACGGGCTGACGGCGATAACAGGGCGCCCTGCCATCGATTCCACGACTCCGGGGCATTCCAGTATCGGCATGATACTGGTGACCGGGTTACTTGGACCAATGATCACCGCATCGCTGTTCTCCAGGGCGGAACGAACCTCTGGCGTAGCAAGCGGAGATGCAGGGGATCGGCGGTAGACCCCGGAGATCGGGACTGCTCCCCGGTGCCGAACCCAGAACTCCTGGAAATGCATCTCGCCTTCCGGCGTAGTCACCATAGAGGCAACAGGCACATCCGTCATGGGGAGTATGGGAAGAGAGACCCCGAATTTCTGGCAGATCTGGTGGGTGCAGTCCGTCAGGCGTCCCCCGTTACGAAGTAGTTCGCCCCGCAGAATATGGGTGGCCCGGTCCTGGTCGCCTATGGCGAGGAATTCGTCATGGCCCAGGCGGTGAAGCTGTTCGTGTGTCCGAAAGGTATCCCCTTGGATCCCCCACCAGGTGGAGGTATTGATCAACCCGGCACAGAGATAGATCACGGTATCGATATCAGGAGAGAGATGATTTCCGCTCATCCAGATGTCTTCTGCGGTGTTCACAATCACCGTGAGTTCTGAATCTGCCAGGATATCCCTCATCCCCCATAGCAGTTTGGGGGTTCCCGTACCACCCGACAGCAGAGTGATCATCATGTGCAGGTACCGTTTCCGTGGTAAAGAGCATACCGAAATACGGGAGGCCCGGAGATTACATACTCTGAGGAGAACCGTAGAGGACCCGCAGGTGCTGTACTGCTGCCCGGAATCCTCCTATCAAGGATGATCACCCCTACCCACGGTTGCCGTCGTCCCACTGAAAACCGATCCCTCAGGGGTAATAAATGAAGACATACATACGTTCAAGCAGATCCTTGGCATGAAATTCATAAAAGACCCGGTTCACGGATACATCGAAGTTCCGCACGAAGTAGGGCGTTTCCTGGATTCGTCTCCTCTTCAGAGACTGCGCCATATCCGTCAGCTGGGGTTTGCCTACCTCGTCTATCCGGGGGCGAATCATTCCCGTTTTGAGCACTCCCTGGGCACCATGCATCTGGCGAGGGTCATGTGCCGCAATCTCAGCCTCGATGAGGAAGAAACCCGGCTGGTTATTCTGGGAGCTCTCCTGCATGATTGTGGACATGGTCCCTACTCGCATGCCACCGAGCCGTTCATGCAGGAATTCTTTGGGAGGGAGCACGAGGATATCGGGTACCTTCTGGAGTCCGAGCCTCTGTCCTCGCTGTTAAAGGAAGTGTCCCTCGAACCCCGCGATCTCGTAGGCGTTCTGGCGGGAGATCACCCCCTTTCCACCATTATTCACGGAGACCTGGACGTGGATCGGATGGATTACCTCCTTCGGGATGCTCACTACACCGGAGTACCATATGGTACGGTCGATGTTCAACGTCTTATTCAGAGCACGATTCTCTCCGAACAGGGCCTCATTCTCGAAGAGGGGGGATTAAACGCCGCGGAATCCCTGCTCATCGCCCGTACTCTGATGAGACCCGCGGTCTACACCCATCATGTCACCCGGATCGCCACCAGTATGATCCAGCGTTCCCTCATGGAGGAGTGCGTAGAGAAACGACCCGCAGAGATCGAAGCGATGATGCGGATGGACGATGCCGGACTCATGCACACCCTGCTCTGCTCCCCCCATGCGGGTTCCCGCGATCTTGCAGAGCGTATCTATCACCGCAATCTGTACAAACGCGCTCTGTATGTGGGTCCAAACCAGGTTAATGTGGCCGCCCTTCGGGCGGAGACAGTTTCCCTTCACGGGCAGAGAAGGATCGCGGAGGCGATTGCCGATCATGCCGGGGTGAACGAAGCACAGGTGCTGGTGGACATCCCACCGCTTCCTCCGGATCTGTCGATGGAGGTGAAAGTCCGCAACCAGCACACCACCATTCACCTCTCGGAGATCTCTCCGCTGGTGGAGACCCTGAATCTCACACGGAGGGCCCAGTGGAGATTGGGTGTGTACGCCGATTCCACGATCCGCAAACGGGTGGAGGAAGCCGCCACAGAGGTCCTGCACGTGAAAAAGGCAACAAAACAAGATAAATTAGCCATGGGTACCTAAGTGAGATCGAGTATGGGAAAGGATTTTGTCGTGGGTGTAACAGGAGCGAGCGGGATCATCTATGCCCGGCGGCTCCTGGAGATTCTGGGAGAGTCTGCCCGGGTGCATCTCATTGTCTCGGATGTGGCTCGTGAGATTGCCACACTGGAACGAGTGAACCTTGAGGCATGTAGTGCCATCCGTCATGATATCCGCCGTATGGATGCACCCATCGCCAGCGGATCCTTCCGTCACGATGGGATGGTGATCATACCCTGCAGCATGAAAACCCTTTCCTCGATCGCTCACGGATATGCGGATAACCTGATCACCCGGGCGGCGGATGTCTCCCTGAAAGAGAGAAGGCCATGCCTGCTGGTGATGCGGGAGATGCCCTTCAATCGCATCCATCTGGAAAACATGATTTCCGCCCACGATGCAGGAGCCACGATCATGGTCGCGAGTCCGGCCTTTTACCACCACCCGAAAACCATCGAGGATCTGGTGGACATGGTCATCGCCCGGGTGCTGGATCACCTGAGAGTGGAACACCAACTACCCGTACGCTGGGAGGGATACGAACATGCGTGACTATTTAGAAAAAATGCGAGAGAAAGACCAGGTTATAGACGTAGAGGGGAAGATTTCCCCGCAATACGAAGCTCCCCGGATGGCGGCGGGAACGCGGAAAATTCTCTTCTTTCACCACCTGGGAAAAAACCGTGCGGTCATGAATCTCACGGCAAGCCGGGAGACGCTAGGGGAGGGACTGGGGATACCATGGATGTCCATCCCTCAACGGCTCGCACGTTCCTGCTATGAGGGCAGGGTCGTCGAGGGCGAGACTCTCTCCATGCGGCCGCCGGATCTTTCTCGTATTCCGGTCATGCGGCACTATCCCGGAGATGCGGGACCCTATATCACGGCAGGAATCGTCTTCTCCCACCTGGATGGGATCACCAACGCATCCATCCACCGCATGCTGGTACTGGATAATCGCAGGGTGGTGGCCCGTCTGGTGGAAGGACGCCATACTTTTCTTCTCCACCAAAGAGCACAGGAGAACGGAGAATCGCTTCCCGTGGCTGTGGTCATCGGTGCGCATCCCGCGGTTATTTTCGCCAGCTGTTCACGGGTTCCGGAAGGGAAAGAACTTGCGTATGCGGCCGAACTGCAGGGCGGGGAGGTGCGGGTGAACCGGTGTCCGAACGGAGTGCCGGTGCCGGAAGCCGAGATTATTCTTCAAGGCTTCATTGGTGCTGAGACGGCACCGGAAGGGCCATTTGTGGACATCACGGGCACCTATGACCATGTTCGGACTCAACCGGTGATCGAATTCAGCGGGATGTGGATGAGAAAAGACTTCATCTACCACGGTATTCTTCCGGGAGGCGATGAACATAAAGTTCTCATGGGTATTCCCTACGAACCCAAGATCTACCGTGCGGTCGGAGAGGTCACCCAGGTGCGCAACGTAGTGCTCACGGGCGGAGGCTGTGGATACCTGCATGCGGTGATCCAGATAAAAAAGAGTACACAGGGAGACGCGAAGAATGCCATCATGGCGGCCTTTGCCGCCCACACCTCCCTGAAGCACGTGGTAGTGGTGGATGAAGACATCGATCCCTTCGATCCTCAGGAAGTGGAGTTTGCGATCGCCACCCGGGTCAGGGGAGACCGGGACATCCTGGTGATCACCGGGGCGCGGGGGTCTTCCCTCGATCCCACCCGGTGTGCGGACGGCACCAATGTGAAGGTCGGAGTGGATGCGACTATGGAGATGGGTCGCGAAGAGAAGTTTATCCGAGCACGGTGGGTGTGACGTGCATCTCGATCCGGATGATGAGAAAATTCTGGATGGAGAATTTGGAGAAACTCGCCAGAAGATGATGGAGATCCTCACCACCCTGGGGAAGGTGTTCGGAGCCGAGAGGCTCATACCAATCCAGAGCGCCCAGGTCAGCGGCGCATCCTACAAAACCATCGGGGAATGGGGGCTTCGATGGCTGGAGAGTCTCCAGGCAAGGGTAGTAGTTCCCACGATCCTGAATCCTATCGGAATGCCCCGCGAACAGTGGCAGGATCTGGGCATCAGTCCGGAATTTGCCGAGCGACAACAGGCGGTTATCGATGCGTACCGGAAACTGGGAGTGAAGGTGGAGTGCACCTGTACTCCCTATTACCTCCAGCTCACCCATTACGGAGAGCACCTGGCCTGGGCGGAGTCCTCTGCGGTCGTATACGCCAATTCTGTTATCGGAGCCCGGACCAACCGGGAGGGGGGTCCGGGAGCGCTCGCCGCCGCGATCATCGGAAAGACGCCGGAATATGGTCTCCATCTGCTGTCCAACCGGAAGCCGCAGGTAGCGGTGGCAGTCGAGGAGGGCGATTCCGGAACGGTCCAGGAAGACGTCTATGGGGCCGTGGGGTATCTGGCAGGAAAAAAGATCGGAAACCGTGTTCCCCTCTTTCATCGCATGGGCGCACGAAGAGATGATCTCAAGGCTCTGGGTGCCGCCATGGCAGCCACGGGAGCGGTAGGCCTGTTCCATGTAGAGGGAATGACCCCGGAAGCACGCATATTCCGGTTTGATCCCGAGGGACTCGAGACGATCGTCATTGAGCAACGCGAAATCCATTCCCTGTTCCAGGAGATTGAAGTGGATGCGGTAGCGATTGGTTGCCCGCACTGCTCCCCGGTGGAACTGGAGAGCATCGCGACCGCCCTCGAAGGTAAGAAAGTGAAAAAGCCCCTTTTCATCTTCGCGTCCCGACAGATCCTGAAAGATACTCCAGAACTGGTGCAGAAGATCACCCGTTCAGGGGCCCGGGTCGTTGCCGATACCTGCATGGTGGTCTCCCCCTTCATGGAGCGATATCGCTCCATCATGGTAGACAGTGGCAAGGCCTTTTCGTACGTGCCGGACATGTGTGGTTCCGTCGCCAGGATCGGTACGAGAAAAGAGTGTCTTCGGGTCGCCACGTCCGGATCCTGATGGTGACCTTTTCATAATTTTTTTCCGTTGACACATAGCACGTTATTTCACGATCACCCATTTCAGTCATCCGGTCCAAATTCGGGTGGAGCATACGTGGATGCATTTCTAGTCCAGCTCGGACTCATCATGGTCCTGATCGTTGTCATGATCGGGCCTTTCAGGGTACCTCTCATCGAGCGGAACTTGGAGGCATTTCTGTTTATCTGCGGGGTCGTTGCGCTCTCCATTGCCGGCTTTTTGATTATTCCCGGGGAGCATACAGGATGGAGCTGGGGAATTGTACAGGAGGCGTTCACCGCCCCCTTAAATGCCCTCCATATCCTGGGAATTCCTCTGGGAATCGTCCAGATAGTACTGTTGGTGGGTCTCATCATCCATTTCTGGCAGGAGCCTCTGCACCATCTGGTTGCGGGAGGCCAGCGGATTTTCTCGCTTCCGGTGCTGGTGTTCGTCTTGATCGTCGTCCTGGGTCTAGCATCCAGTGTCATGTCCGCGATCATCGCGTCCATCATCCTGGTGGAGATGATCTGCGCCCTTCCGCTTTCCGAACATCAGCGCGTGAATATCACGGTCATCGCCTGCTTTGCCATAGGCATGGGTGCCGCGCTCACCCCCCTGGGGGAACCTCTCTCCACCATCACGGTTACCAAACTCGCCGGACCCCCCTATTATGCCGGGTTTGACTTTCTGATCCGGCTTTTCGGCATACCGGTGGTTGCAGGGATTCTGGCATACGGGATTTTGGGAGCGCTGGTGTCACAACGCCTGCACGATGCAGAAAAGGAACCCTCCTGCGTGGTGTCGAGGGAGACCTTGCGGGAAGTGTTTATCCGTGCGATGAAGGTATACGTCTTCATTATGGCTCTGGTGTTTCTGGGTGAAGGTTTTAAGCCCCTGATCCTGGCATATATCACACAGATACCCTCGGCCGGCCTGTTCTGGATCAACATTGTCTCCGCGATTCTGGATAATGCCACGCTCACCGCGGCTGAAATAGGCCCCTCTCTTTCCCTCCCCCAGATTCGGAGTGCACTTCTCGGTTTGCTTCTGGCAGGAGGGATGCTGATCCCAGGAAACATTCCCAATATTATTGCGGCGGGCAAGCTGCGCATCAGCAGCCGGGAATGGGCTCGGGTGGGTGTGCCGATCGGGCTGGTGAGTATGGCGATCTATTTCGGCATTCTTCTGCTGCCGGTCTTCGGATAACCGAAAAAGCGGGTTGTTTCGAAATGAATCCTTTGCTTTCACCCCCCTGGCGAGTATTATCAACACACTCCGAATGAATGGACGAACGGTACTCGCCCTCCTGCCCACCCGCGAGCTCCCAAGAGAAGCATAAGTTCTATAGCGTGCATTCCCAGATCCTTTTACCCGCTCCTATGGCAACCCTACCGCAACCCCGGCCTCTCGTGCTCATTGGACTGCTCCTGGGATGCACGGCTCTATCTTTCTACGTGGGACTGGTTCTTCATATCAGCATTGTTTATACTCACTTGTTTTACATTCCCATCGTCCTGGGAGGATTATGGTATCCTCGACAGTCGCTCTATCCCGCCTTATATCTCGGAATTCTTCACCTGGGAGTCGAATACACCGGTGCGGGCGTCCTGGAGATTTCTGTCATTGCCCGGGCAGGGAGTTTCCTCCTTGTGGGGGGTCTGGTAGGCCTCATCGCCGGCCGGATCCAGAGAGGGGATCAGGCTTCGATCCAGTACATGTCCAGTTATGCAGAAAGAGTATCCACCCCCCGTACGAGGATAATGAGCACATTCGATGGCGTACGGATGTCTCTGGGGATGAACATGGATGTAGAAAGAATGCGAGAGCGACAGGATACCGCGGGACTGGTACGAACGCTGAGGCATTCCAATGCGGAGATCCGATATCAGGCGGTGGATGCCCTCGGCACGCTCAAAGATCCGGCCACGGGTGAAGCACTGGCCCAATCACTGCGGGATCCCGATTGCGGAGTGAGATGGAAGGCCGCGGAGGCACTGGGAAACCTTGGCATGGGTGCTCTTCCTCATCTGATATCTGCGCTGGAGGATCCGGCTACCGATGTCCGATGGCGTGCAGCCCTTGCGCTCGGGGACACCGGGCAGGAAGGGGCGATACCCGCCCTAACAGGAGTGCTGTCCGACCCGGATCCGTACGTGAG
>JBAIXL010000090.1:0-9636 GCA_037916685.1 Methanolinea tarda | reverse complement strand
GGAACACCGCATGGGAGCCATCACACAATTCAGCGCCGTGCATCTTATCCCGGAGGCGAAGGTAGATCCCGACCGGTGGAATCGCATGCCCCCGGAAGAGGTAATTTTTCAGACGGTGAAACAGATTGAAAAACGGGGGATCACCGTCATCCGGGTGAATACCGCAGAAGAAGCCCTTGAGAAGATTAAGAAACGAATTCCACCCGGCTCTTCCGTCATGAACGGTTCTTCTACCACTCTTATCGAGATTGGATATCAGGACCTGCAGGAACGAGGGAACACGGGGTGGATCGATCTGCATGCGAACATCACTGCCACCGATGACAGTGAGCGGAGGGAGGAGCTGAGGAGAAAGTCTGTCACCGCGGATTACTTTCTGTCCGGGGTGAACGCCATCGCACAGACCGGGGAACTGGTCTCCTGCGACCGCAGTGGGAGCCGGGTGGGAGCCTGGCCGTTCGCCGCCGATCACCTGATTCTGGTGAGTGGAGCAAACAAAATCGTTCCCACCCTATTTGATGCACTGGAACGGGTTCGGAACTATGCCCTGCCTCTGGAGGATGCACGGTCGCACCGGGTCTATGGCGTGGGAAGCCGAATCGGGAAGTGCGTGATCCTTGCCAATGAAGACAAGGAAGGAAGAATTGTGCTCATCCTTGTCACCGAAATACTGGGTTATTAAGAGCTCTTCGTCATCTTTGGAGAGGGATTAGTGGATTACAGGATGATCTGCTTGATCTGAGGATGAAGGCGCAGCTCTTCGATCACACCCGGTTTGAGCGGTTCATCTATGATGATTACCAGACGGGGATGCTCACTGAAATACGGATCGGTAACAAAGATCTGCCGGATACCCAGAGAATACCGGTGAAGGATCTGGACCGCGGCGCCCACGATTCCTTTTTCTGCCGCGTTACGGGGAATGATCGTGATCACCGTCAGATGAAGCGCATCCGCCATCCGGCTCAGATCCGGCGTAGCCCGCATATTCAGAAAGATCTCCTTAAGAGAGGGGCGGGAGATGATGCGTTGACCGGTCATATCCACCACTCTTCGGTCGGTGCCGATTGCCTTGGCAATGTGCGTTGCGGGAATCTCAATACCATTGCATTGGATTCTGGCCTGGTCGTTCACACCAAACCCATTTTCCAGTAGAAACTTCACTACCCGTGCCTGAGCCGGTGAATCCGAGAACTGTTCCATGATCTCCGTCCACATTCTCGCATCCTCTCAATGTGTACTATTGTACATTTTTGTATAAGTATAGTCCTTCTTATATAGTCATAGCCACGATCATCGGTTGGACCGAGGTGCCAAGGAGGAGATGGATCACCGGGGGGTGCGGTTACCACTCTAGTCGGCGAGCGTGAGGCGCACCGGAACTCCATGGGTAACGATGTCGACAACAGGAGAGGTCCGGATGACCCGCTCAAGAAGAGATTCCAGTTCGGTTCTGTCCGCCTCGCTATCCAGATGCACCGTGACCCGGATCTGTTCGTATCCTGGTCGTGCACCGCTCAAGCCAAAGAATCCACGGATATCCAGGTTTCCCTCCAGGTCGATCCTGAGGGAGCGGATCGTGATACCTCGCAGCGATGCGGCATAGGAGACTCCCACAGACAGACATCCCCCCAGAGCAGCCAGAACCAGCTCCACTGCATTGGTGGATCGATCGGTGCCCGACAGGGAAGATGGCTCATCGCACTCGATACAGAAATTACGAATTCGGGTGGTGGAATAGGCACCTCCGCTCCACGAAGTCACGGCCTGAAACGTATAATGGCCTTCTTCCGGATCCTTCGCGACCGTATCGATGGTCGATCGCAGATTCTTCACATCGACTCCGTTGATCAAGAATGATCACCCTCGCCCGTGGTCTTCCTTTATTGATGAATATTTCCCAGATAAGCATGCCGGATTATATTTTGAAATCGTTTCCAGACGTTCGAGACTCAAACCTTTGCGACCCGATTCCTAACCCCCATGACGGCGACGGATACCAATCCAGAAAGGTATTTTAAATTCCAGTGCGTTGTACATAGAATAGAGCGGTAAGGGCATCCGTCAGGCGAAGACACGGATTGACATTTAATCTCGGAAAACCGAATGTCTTTCCCTGAAGGATACTTCATCGCACTGTCATCAGGCGAGGGTTGCCAAGCCAGGTCAAAGGCGCTGGCTTGAGGGGCCAGTCCCGCAGGGGTTCGTGCGTTCAAATCGCACCCCTCGCATTCGGTTTCATTTTGCCTCGTTTAGGATTCGATTTTTGGATAACCCTCCCTACAGACATGCTTCGGCATCCTTTATCGAGCCCGCCATTCGGATGCATCCCTCAACGGTAAAACCAGACTTCAATCCGGTAAATCACATAACATGAGCCGCATCATTTCTGCGGAATACTGTTCCTTATCTTCGAGTCCTGTGACGGGGATGGTACGTTCGAATTTCGGTCGACAGCTTAAAATAGGACCATGGCAATTCGAAATGCGTCTCTATTCGAGGAGAGAGATATGCCGTATCAGACCATCAAGGAATTACCCGAAAGTGTGCGGAACCATCTTCCCGAACATGCGCAGGAGATCTACAAGGAAGCGTTCAACAACGCCTGGGAGCAATATGCGGACCCGAAGAAGCGACGGGGTAATGAGAGTCGAGAGGAGACCGCCCATCGAGTAGCGTGGGCAGCGGTGAAGCAGGTATATGAAAAGGATGAGAAGAGCGGAGAGTGGAGGAGAAAGTAACCTGCAGAATACGCCTCGGGAGGATACAGGATACAATGGTTCTGGCAGACCGAAAAACAAGAGTATCGAGCCGATCCTGAGGGCAAGGGCCGAAGATGGATATATCAAGCGGATCCTATGGAATACAGGTGACCAATATGGAATGGGTCCATCATGAGGGCAAGAAAAAAGGTGTCATCACCCTATACGCTCTGAGTACCTGTGTCTGGTGCAAAAAAACCAAACAGCTGCTGACCGACCTGGGTGTTGATTTCTCTTACATTTATGTGGATGAGCTTCCAACAACCGAGATGGAGGAGGTTTATAACGAGGTGAAAAAGTGGAACCCTGCGGGGTCTTTTCCCGTTCTGGTAATCGACCATAACAGGACAATCGTGGGGTATAAGGAGAAGGAGATACGGGAGGCACTCGAATGAGCGACCACGAGACGATATCCAGCAAGGAGATTGATGATGAATATGCCCGGTTACAGCGGGATCAGGTGGGGTCGGGATATTACCTGAACCCGGAGGTCGAATTTACCCGGGATCTGGTACGGGGTCTGATTGCCAATACCCGCCGGTACGGGTACCCCTCCTGCCCGTGCCGCCTGGCGAGCGGAAAAAGAAAGGAGGATCTGGACATTATCTGTCCATGTGACTACCGGGACCCCGATATCAACGAATACGGAGCCTGTTACTGCGCCTTGTATGTATCACGGGCGGTGTACCAGGGAAAAAGACCGGTCCAGTCCATCCCCGAACGCCGGCCTCCGGCCGGAGAGAGAATGCAGCGGATCCCACCGGCCACTGACCTGGGAAATCTCCCGTATCCGGTGTGGAGGTGTCGGGTGTGCGGATATGTGTGCGCACGGCCCGAACCTCCCGATGTATGTCCGATCTGCAAGGTCTCCAAGGATCGGTTCGAACGATTTATCTGACCATTTTTCACTATTTTTCGGGCCGTGTCAACCGTGGCGGAATTCCCTCCCGTCAGTGTCCAGGATTCAAAAATCGAGAAGGGGAAAGGATTACGAGTCGATCAGGAAGAGCAGCTGAAGAAAACCCAGCGGATCGCGGAAGGTATCCGGGGACATCCGTTCGCCGATAAAGACGCGGTTTGTCTTCCCGAACCATCCCCCCATCCGTTCGGTAATGGAATTGCCGACCGGTTCAAAGATGAACATCCGAAGATCACGGAATTCCTCTCCTTCTTTCTCCAGAATACCTCTGCTGTCGAAGAGAAAGGTTCTTTTTACGATCCCATATTTTCCTCCTTCCCGTTCCTTGATGCGGGTATGATCCGGTAAAATCTGATAGGTGCGGGAGATCTTGCCATATTTGCCCCCCACCGAGAGGGTGGCGTGATTTTCTTCAAACGCGAGGCTTCTGGTAAACTGATCCCCTTCTTCACCGATGTATTCGAGAATGGAATTTACCTCACGGTCGTACACAAAGCGTCGGAGGATTCTGCCATGAATATCGTGTTCCCGTTCCAGGATGCCCTCGCGGTCGAATGAAAAGACACGCGTGATTTTACCGGTCGGACCCTCTCTTTCCACCAGATGTGAATGCATCGTACCCTTCCTGTATTGAAAAGAGTGTACCGATGCTTCTCTTTAACTTTTCTTCCTTTCCGGATGGCAGCTTTGACGCATCTATATACCTGCCGGGGCAGAAACGATAACGAAGCGACATGAAGTTTCGGGTGGCGGTACAGCGTTGTGAAGAGTACGATCCCGATCAATTGATCCGGTCCATCAGAGAAAGCCTGCGGCCCTGGGGAGGTATGGGCCACGTTCTCAAAAATGCGGAAACGGTTCTCCTGAAATTAAACCTTCTCGGGGCGGCTCCTCCGGAAGCCGCGGTTACCACTCACCCTGCATTCGTCCAGGCGGTGATCACCCTGATACAGGAAGAAGGCATTCACCCCATCATGGGTGATTCCCCGGGGGGAATCCAGAGTCGTGAATCCTATCGTCGCCTGCTCCGGACCACCGGGATTGCACAGGTGGCCCAGGATACCGGTTGCCCCACGGTTTTTTTCGATGATCACATTCAATCCTACCATTCTACCCGCAGCCGCACCTTCAAGAAATTTATGATCCCGCAAATCCTGACGGAGGTGGACGCAGTGATCGCACTCCCACGGTTCAAGACCCACCAGCTCACCACCATTACCGGTGCGGTCAAACTGCTGTATGGATACCTGCCCGGAACCATGAAAGCCGAGTATCATCTGCATACCGGTAAGAGGACCGCCATCTTCGCCGAACTGCTCTGCGATCTGTACGCCACCTTTCCCCCCCGATTTACCCTGATGGATGCCATTGTAGCCATGGAGGGCAATGGTCCCCGGCGTGGAGTACCCCGCCGTCTGGGTCTGATCCTCTCGGGAGAAAGCGGTACCGCAGTGGATTATCTAATGGCAGATCTGGTCGGGTTGGATCCTCTTCGGGTCCCTGTGATCCGCCAGGCCGCGGAAAGGGGGCTCGGCCCGGCGAGCCTCGAAGAAATTGAGGTGTGGGGAGAAGACCCGGAAGGGATCCGTTGTGACGATTTCCTCCCACCCGATGCCCATCATCTAAAGTATGTTCCGGAGTTCTTCCTGTCCGCCGCCCAGCGGCTCGTGGCCGCTCGGCCGGTGATCGATTCCCGCCAGTGTACATCCTGCGGTACCTGCATGACAAACTGTCCTTCCCACGCGATTACGGGCAGAACGGGATCTCCACCCGTCATACAGGCGTCCCGCTGCATCTGCTGCTTCTGCTGTCAGGAACTCTGTCCTTCCGGTGCGGTCCAGGTGCGCCTTCCTCTCCTGCGTAGAATCATACGACGGTAAATTTTAAAGGAACTCCTGGATGGATGCCTGGAGGGTATGATCCCGGTAGAGATGGGACAGGCGAATACCGAGCAACCGTATTTTTCTCCCATCCATAAATTCATCCAGCAGTTCTCGTGAAATCCTCCGAATGGTGGCATACTCCGTGGATACGTGATCCAGCGTTTGCGACCGGGTATGGGTTACAAACCGGTCATCCCGTACTTTGAGAGTGATCGTGCGGAATGCATACCCTTCCTCCATAAGACTTCTGTGTATGCGGGCTGAAAGAGATTCTATTGTCTCTTCCAGCACTGAGACTCGATCGGTATCGGTCTCAAAAGTCGTCTCCCGTCCGATGGATCGAGTTTCCGTCACTGGCCGGGCCGGAGAAGTATCCAGACCCTGGGCCAGCATATGCATATTGACCCCCCATCGGCCGAAAAGGGATTGGAGGGCCTGCACATCGGTGTCAGCCAGCTGTCGGATGGTGGAGATACCCCGCTCCGCAAGCGCTTTTTCTGTTTTCTTACCTATCCCGGGGATACTCCCCACCGGAAGCGGGCCGAGGAATCCGGCCACATTTTCGGGACGGATCACGGTTAAACCGTCCGGTTTCTTCATATCGGAGGCGATCTTCGCCACTACGCGGCTCGGCCCTATCCCGACCGAACAGGTAAGATGTTCCTTCTTCCAAATTTCTTCTTTCATCCGCGATGCAAGCTGCGCGGCGGCTTCAAAACTGTCGGCCCGGCTCACATCAAGATATGCCTCATCGATGCTGACCGGTTCGAGGTCCTCTCCATATCCCTCGACGATGCGCATAATCCGTTCCGAAGTGGCGATATACAAAGGGAAATGCACCGGAAGAAAGACGGCCTCCGGACAGAGCCGATACGCCCGGGAAATGGGCATGCCCGAACGAACACCGCATTTCCTGGCTTCGTATGAGGCCGTGCTCACCACTCCCCTGCCTCTGCCTCCTTTGGGATCTGCCCCCACAATGACCGGGAGCCCCCTGAGAAGAGGATTCTCCCGTACTTCCACCGAAGCAAAAAAACTGTCCATATCAATATGGAGGATGATTCGGCTCATGATGCGGTATTCGTGACTTCGGGATCAGGTAGCCATCCCACTCCGGTCATGGTGCAGGTCTCCGTGTGGGAGAGATGGATTCAGGTAATAAAATCATGATGCTATACTGTCGGATGCACCATATTTACCATCCCATGGGTATACAGTTTTCCATGCTGGTTGTCGCCTTTAACGGGAGTCCGCGGAAGGGAGGTAACACCGAACGATTGCTTCGCTATGTAACAGAGGTTCTGGAGGAGGAAGAGATCGATACCGAGCTCATCCAGGTGGGAGGTAAGAGCGTACATGGATGCACCGCATGCGGAAAATGCTATGAGCGGCTCGACCGAAGATGTTCCATCGACACCGATCTTATCAACCATTGCATCTCCCGGATGGCAGATGCGGATGGAATACTCATTGGTTCTCCCACGTATTTTGCCGATGTCAGTCCAGAAACAAAAGCGCTGATCGACCGTGCGGGATTTGTGGGAATGGCCAATGGTGGTATCTATTCCCGAAAGGTCGGGGCTGCAGTCGTAGCGGTCCGTCGTGCCGGAGGCATCCATGCCTTCGATACAATCAACCACTTTTTTGGCATCAGCAACATGATCACGGTCGGTTCTTCGTACTGGAACCTTGGAATCGGACTCGCACCGGGAGATGTGGACCAGGATGAGGAGGGGATCCGGACCATGCAGAACCTGGGAGCAAACATGGCCTGGCTGCTCCATGGCCTGCATCCCTAGATCATCGGATCCTTGCGAAGATGATGGGAATTTATCGAGGACAAGCCGGTCGTTTCGATTTACCTCTCAAACTGTATCTTCATTCCAAGGAGGACCAGCAACAACAGAATCGTGACCGCGTTGGCAAGAATTATCGGAAGAGACTGAATCCGGATCCCGTATACTAACCAGAGGCTGATCCCGGAGACGAACAGAACAATCATTCCATAGGAGAGATCCCCTGCGGATCGGGTTTTCCAGGTCTTTAAGACCTGGGGCAGAAACGAGGCCGTGGTCAGCAGACCTGCCGCAAGGCCGAGAAGGGTGATGGAGTCCATGGAGAGCCCCCAAACATCGAGCGATGCCGGTTCAGATCAGCGGCTCCGGCTGTTCTCCCATCTCTACCGGAAGGGATCCCGCTTTCACGAACAGCGGTGAATCGGTCTCCTGCAGCTTTTCCAGCACCAACTGTTTTCCTTTCCGAGTCAGGGCGAAAACCGGTACAGATCCTCCGGCCTGGAGGACGGCAATACGGGAGGCAACCGATCGAATTTCTGCCGATGCACAGGCGGATACCAGATCGCAGGTGCAGGCCAATTCCTCCGCTTCTGTGCGGGACACCCCGGTCAGATGAACTCCGAAGATCAGAGCACCGGGAAACCGAGTGCGGATCACCCGGGCGGTCGCTCCATCCGCTACCGTGACGGCCACCTGGCGATATCCGAGCGCATATGCCAGGGCGGTGCCGGCGATCTGATCGATCTCTGCATGGCCAGAAAGAATATGTCCGCCGTTTGCCTCGATACCCTCGATTACTTCGGGGATGGGAGTGGTGGAGACCAGCCCGGACATTCTTCCCCCGATCCCCTGAATCAATTGCGGATTATCGGCGATGATCGTTCCGGCTCCATCGCAGACGATAACCGCGCTATCAAGAATACCCCTCCGGATGCCACACCCGATCAGTTCTGAAGCCCCAAAGATGACGAAATCCCTATCCGAACCAAGGGCCCTGGCTCCCGTGCACATTCCATATCCACGGATCCGCTCTTCCATGTTGGCCCGAATCGCTTCAGGGTTCATATCCACCACCGGCCGGGCGAACCTTCGGGCCAGAGGACACCGCTTCAACATGGGTGCCCCTACTTCGACCACCCTTCCGTCTCTAACCACCACCCGGGCTTTCCCGATCGCTTCGAGAACATGCTCGTCCTTTTTATCCATCTGATCATAGTATATATAACGCACAATTTTCAATGTTTGTGAAGATACCAACCATGACATCCGCTCGATTGCCGTCGATCCGGTACTGGGAGATCGATCTGTTTAGAGGGGTGGCGGTGCTCATGATGGTGGTATTCCATATCGTATTCGATCTCTCTTTCTTCTCCATTCTGCCGATCAACGTCAGTACGGGTTTCTGGCGTATGTTTGCTATCCTCACGGCGTTTATATTCATTTTTCTGGTGGGCACATCCCTGAACATCAGCCGGTACCGGAACGGGCTTTCCCCGGGTCCTGTCCCCTACCTGCGCTTCTTCAGGCGAGGATTGATGATACTGGGACTGGGCGTCCTGATAACCGCCGTTACCTACATCGTTATCGGACCGGGGTTCATCATCTTCGGTGTGCTGCACTGCATCGGCGCTTCAATCCTGATCGCGCCCGTGTTTTTCGGACATCCCCGTACCGGCTTCCTTGCGGCCCTGGTCATTCTGGTGGCGGGTTTTGGGATGAGCAATCTATCCGGTCCCATCTGGCTCGCCTGGGCAGGAATCCATCCGTCGTACTTCTATACGCTGGATTATTTCCCGCTCTTTCCCTGGCTCGGGATCGTCCTCCTGGGTATGACGGCGGGGGTATATCTCTATCCTCAGGGAAAGCGGGGCTTTTTGGTTTCAAATCCCGCTCCGAGATGTACGGGTGCGATCTGCTGGATGGGTCGTCATTCTCTGGTGCTGTACTTGGTACATCAGCCGGTGATCTTGGCGATCCTGGCGTTTGTCTTTCCCGGCTCCATCCTATTCCCGCTCTGAAAACGGGAAATAGTACCGAAGGAAGGTTTTGATACCGGATGAGACCTATTCTCAGGGGGTCTGACCGCAAAGAAAAAATCTCGGATACTCCAACAATCCACTGTAGCATTCTCAATATTTTTCGGGTTCTGGATATTAAACTCGGGGCCGATGCCATACCCGTAGAAATACGTCACCGGGATGGAAAAAAATCAGATGGACACGATCCCGAGGATCCTAGGAAGTAACCCGGAAATAACCGATACCTTTGGGCAATCC
>JBAIXL010000089.1:0-1805 GCA_037916685.1 Methanolinea tarda | reverse complement strand
GTGATACACAAGGAGGACCGGAAAGTCCCTTACTCATCCAATGAGGTCAAGACCTACATCCGCCATTCCATCACCCTCAACTATGGCAGCGTCACGGATATTGCCCCGGACATCAAGCTTACCTTCCACAATGCCGGTCACATCTTAGGCTCGGCGATTGCCCATTTCCATATCGGGGACGGGATGTACAATATTGCATTTACCGGCGATTTTAATTACAGCAAGAGCCGCCTTTTCAACCCGGCAATCAATCAGTTCCCCCGCCTCGAGGCACTCGTGATGGAGAGCACGTACGGGGGGTCCAATGATTTCCAGCCCGCCCGTTCTGATGCAGAGGCAAAACTCTACGAGACCATCAATACGGTCCTCTCCCGGAACGGCAAGGTCATCATCCCTGCATTCTCGGTCGGCCGGTCGCAGGAAGTGATGCTGGCACTGGAAGAGGGCATGCGGCTTGACAAGATCCCGAAGGTGAAGATCTACCTTGACGGCATGATCCGCGAGGCCACCGCAATCCACACCACCTATCCCGAGTACCTCAATACCGAACTCCGGAACCTGATCTTCCGGGAGGGTATGAACCCCTTCCTCGCCGAGTGTTTCCAGCAGGTGGACAGCCAGGAGCTCCGGGAGAAGGTTATTGGCGGAGACCCCTGCGTGATCGTATCGACCAGCGGGATGCTGAACGGGGGGCCGGTGATGGAATACCTCCTGAACCTTGCACAGGATGAAAAGAATGCGCTGGTCTTCGTCGGCTACCAGGCTGATGGAACCTACGGGAGGCGCATACAGAAAGGATGGCGCGAGGTCCCGATGGGCAGGAAGGGTGCGATCACGATCAACCTCGAGATTGTCACCATCGACGGGTTCTCCGGTCACTCGGATCGACGCCAGCTGATGAATTACATCGGCCAGATCCAGCCGAGGCCCGAGAAGATTTTCTGTATTCACGGCGACGAAAACAACACCATCGATCTTGCAAGCTCCATTTACAAGCGGTATCACATCGAGACGCACTCACCCATGAACCTTGAAACCTACCGCATGGTCTGACGGTACCGATGAGGACGCGCCTCTCCCTTTTTTTCGGGATATTTTCCGTGATGGCCCTTTCAAACGCCATCGTCCCCGTCCTCCCGGACTATGCGGGAGAATCTGCCGTGCAGGGCACCATCTATGCAGCATATTTTCTGGGCGCATTCGCAACGACCCTGCTCGGCGGTATCCTGTCAGACCGGTATGGCCGCGTTCCGCTGGTACGCCTCGGGCTCGGGATAACCGTCACCAGCGGACTGCTGTTGTCGCTCCTGACGACACCAACCCTTGTCATTGCCGCCCGTCTTCTCGAGGGAATCGGTGGGGGATTATTCGTGGCATCTTCCCTGTCCTATGTAAATTCACTCCCGGACCACGAGAGGATGAGCGGCTGGTTCATGGCACTCCTCAACGCCGGGCTTGTAGGCGGTCTTGTCATTGCCGGGTGGCTCGCAGCCCATATTCCCGGCCCTTCGGGTGGCATACTCTTCTTTACAGGACTGACCCTGATTCCGGCAACAGTAAGTTTTCTTGTCCATGAGCCGCCCGGCAGCATGCCCCGGAAGGATCCCACAACAGCCCTCACACGGATGCTGAAAGAGTACCGCTGGCTGTGGTACTCGTCGGTCATCCTCATCGGCAGTACCGGTGTGATCACCTCACTCTACCCCAAATTTTCCGGCTACCCTCCTGACAGTGTCGGCATCTGGATTTCCCTGATGAGCATCGCAACCATCCTTGCAGTCCTCGCAGCCTCGCGGCTCTCCCTG
>JBAIXL010000088.1:0-1606 GCA_037916685.1 Methanolinea tarda | reverse complement strand
TGTTTTGAAAAGGATCGGGTAAAGGAGCCTGCCTTTCAACCGAATGTTAAGAGCATGGTGCTCTATGAGTGCAGAATCGCGGCTTTGAGTGGTTCTCACTCTGGTTTGCGAGGCGGTTCGGCGAGGTACGGTAGAACAGGCTTGTTGCTATCCCTTTAACTCCCGCCCTCTTCCACCAAATTTATTGGACGTGTCGTGAATCAGTCCGTCGAATACCCGACTGTATTTCCTGTTCAGGACTAAGAAACCGGGATGGCTGCGGTATCAATGAATCAAGACAATCAGAATTCGAGGAGGACAATTTTAGATTCCCAGCATTTGAGCCCAACGGATCCCGTCACAGGTGAAAAGAATTACGCTAGGCCAAGCCCGATTAGAAGGTTTTGTGAATTGGACATGTCCCCGATGATCCTAGCTTCAGGTAGGGGTGCTAGCTTGTGCAGGGTGGGGGAAGCCACGATCTGTTCATCCCTGACTTTATCCGGATGCTTGTACATATCAATAATTTCGAGGCGATATTGGTCTTTCATCTGGCTTTCACAGGCCTCCCGGACCGTATCTATGACTCTGCGGGACCGGGGAGTGCACCCGGATACAAACAGGTGGAGAAGGTATTTCGGTTCCGAGATGTGCTTTTTTCGCATGATTACTCTTCGGGAATGGATTGTACTGATTATGAGACGATAAAGATTGGTAAGCCATAGTCTCCGGCGATTTGGCCATTGGTAAATGAATATCCCCTCTCAAGTATTCCATTTGCATACATCTTTGAAGCAACAGATGCGCCTTAGCAAACCATTAAGCAAGCGAACAGAAGAGCTTTCCTGCATTGGTGCGATGATGGGTTCATGGAGGAGTACGAAAAGTACGATGAACCAAATATTCCCCAAGACTCCATCAGGAATCAATGGTCTTGACGAAATCCTGGAGGGGGGTTTACCGCAGGGGCGTCCCACGCTGGTGTGCGGGAATGCCGGGTGTGGAAAAACACTGCTGGCCATGGAATTCCTGGTGCGGGGTGCCACGCAGTATAATAAGCCGGGGATCTTCATGTCGTTTGAAGAATCCGCGGAGGATCTCATCCAGAACGTGGCCTCGCTGGGCTTCGATGTGCAGAAGCTGATTGATGAGAAGAAGATCTTCATCGACTTTGTCTACTTCGAGAAGAACGAGATCGAAGAGACCGGCGAATACGACCTCGAACCGCTTTTCATCCGCCTGGGGAATGCGATCGATACCATCGGCGCAAAACGGGTCGCCCTTGACACCATCGAATCCCTGTTCTCCGGCCTGTCCAATGAGACGATCCTGCGGGCGGAACTGCGCCGCCTCTTCCGCTGGCTGAAGAACCGCGGGGTCACCTCGATTATCACCGGTGAATCCGGAAGTGGCAGCTCTCTCACCCGGCACGGGCTGGAGGAGTATGTCTCCGACTGTGTGATCTTTCTGGATCACCGCATTATTGATCAGATCTCCACCCGACGCATGCGGGTGGTGAAATACCGGGGATCGGTGCACGGAACGAACGAGTATCCCTTCCTCATCGATGACAAAGGGATCACTGTCTTCCCCATCACCTCGCTGAAGCTGGACCACCCGGTATCGG
>JBAIXL010000087.1:0-23785 GCA_037916685.1 Methanolinea tarda | reverse complement strand
GGGAGAGATGGCTGCGGATCGCACGGCAGCGAGCATCCATGATAAAGGGTGGTTTCTGCGGGATTATGGGGGACTGTGGGGCCGCGGTAGGTACCGGTATCTTTGTGAGTATTATCACGTCGGCCACTCCCCTATCGGTGGAGGCATGGCAGCAGGCAAATCTCATGACCGCGGAGAGTCTAAAGCGAATCGCATTAGCGGGGGGTCCCCGCTGCTGCAAACGAAATTCTTTTTTGGCGATACTGACAGCCACAGATTTCGTAAAAGAGCATTTCGGTGTGGCGATCCCCATACGGATTCCATCCGTATGTGAATGGAGCCCGATCAACAAGGAATGCAGAGGAGTCAAGTGCCCTTTTAATCCGATCAACGATTCATGCCCAGATTGTACAATAAAATCGGTTACGGATCGGATAGACAGGAATGGCGCAAAATATGAGAGAAGATCTGGGGTCTACCCTACCAAGCCCAGATGACTCCAACCGATAAACCAGAACACTACCAGCACGATGATCAGGAACGCAAAAAGCAGGATCCAGATCACTTTCTCCCACAGTGGCATCTCCAGGTTGAAATAGCCCATTCTAATCCCTCCTGCGGCGAATGAGAATATTCATACTTCCTCTGCCTTTTCAGGGTGCTCGGCGGTCACCCGCGAGGTAAACCAGAATACTGACACGACGAACACCAGAACGATGATCCACACGATCACAATTTGTGCGACCGGAATGGGGGTAGGATAAGACTGACCCCCCGGGACCGGAATGATCTGTGCGATTGTGAACGGGGACCGAGCCGATTCACGAACATAGCCCATCACCACGATGATGGCCATCCCCAGAAGGCCGGCCAGACTGAGGAAGGACCGGGAGGCCTCAGAGAGATGTCCCCATTCCACCTGAGGCTGCGCCCTTAACATGACCAGATCGATTCCCAGGGCGATCGCCCCGATGGCGATCAGAATGAACAGGGCAATAAATTTAAAACTCATGTATCCGATGGGATTGACCCCAAAACTCAATGTGAATGGCTGCACGAGGAAGAATGCGGAAATTGCGGCGATCACAATGAATGCGCGGAACAGCTTGTGCAATCTTGCGTTCTCGGGCATCGAGAAAATCCGTTCCTTCCGGTCATAGTAGTACGCAAGAACCGTGATGAAGAGTGTAGAGAGGAGACCGACCATCAGCACCATCTCCCAGGCCCTGTTTCCCAGCATAATCATGGAGAATGCCTGCGTGTTGTTTCTTAAGATGGTAAACATATACACCCCCCCAAGCACCGGTTGGAAAATCAGTCCCAGAAGACCCCAGCTCAACCCCAGAGATCCTACCAGATCCCAGTAGACTTTCGATGGTTCATCCCGACGGTCCAGGTAATGAAACATGGCCAGCATGGCAAGCAGAAATCCGAAGAATGATACTGCGGCTGCCAGGCGATGCAGCTGGAGGATCCAGGTAGTAGCATTAAACCACCATGCGAGCATGCTCTGCAGAGACATGGTGAGAAGGCCTGTATTCCCCCAGGTGATGGACTTCGCGCCCGGAGTGAGCATTCCGGAGGCTAGCGTGTTGATGAGCAGCGTCTGCAGAAAGACATCAAAGGCGTACGCATACCCCAGGAACTGGTGCCAGCGATTACTGATCTTTCCCCAGGCGAACCAGTAGGTATAGAGGAAAAAGATCTCCAGACCGAAGGTAACTGCCTCTGCAAGAAGAGGCCACCAGTAGATATGGAACGCCTCGGACGCAAAAACGGGAAATAGGGAGATGAAGAACAGCACTCCCGCGATGGCAAAGGTCGCACCCGCACTGAACAGGATCACGTTAAACAGCGTGAGGCTCCGGGCGATCCGGTTAAACCGTTCTTTCTTGGTACGGAGATACAGGGATTCGGTTCCTGCCGCCACCCATGCGCCTCCGAGATGTAGATTTGCGTAGATCACGTGCGAGAGCATGACAAAAGCGATGAATATGGATCGCCCCGAACTACTTAGATCCACCGTCTGAATTGGCAGAGTCTCGTTGTATCCGGCAGAGGCCAGCTCGTCGGCAAATATTTCTGTGGAGGATTTGTCGCCTCCCTGCTGGGGAACAACGATCCCGAAGACGCCGATAAAGAAGATAGCCAGTGCGATGATAAAGTAATAGATTTTCCGCATGGAGATTCACTGAGGGCTGGATGCAATCGATCTAATTGATAAAACTTACGCGTAACTTCCGAAGCATCTGATAGATCGGTGTTTCAATACAATGTTAGGGCAAATACGAAAAATTCGATCTCTTCACCACGACGCCCGGATGATATCCCCGAGGCAATCGGGAATGTAATCCGGCTCTCCCAACTCCCGGCAGCATGTCGGGTGATGTTACGTTTCTACGGATATGCCATAGTGATCCGACATCAGATGACGATACTGTTCCGGAACCATCAACGAGGTACACGCACGCTGCACTACTTCACTCAAGGACGGATGAATGTGCATGCTAGTGGACACGGAATTCACAATGGGGTTATCCGAGTTCATGACGTTGATCACTTCCTGAATCAACACGGATGCCTCCGGGCCGACGATATGTGCACCGAGGATCCGGTGGCTTTCGCGTTCGACGATGATCTTCACGAAGTCGTTTTTCGCCCCGATCGCTAGGCCCTTTGCCGTATCCTCATACCGGTGGATGCCGATTAAAATTCCATCACTTCCAAACTGGTCCTGCGCTTCCTTCTCCCGAAGCCCGAACGCCGCGATCTCCGGATGGGTGAATACCGCGTGCGGCACCACGGAATACTTCGCGGGTACCTGTTTATGGAGAATAGCATTCTGATATACAATTTCGGCCTCATAATTTGCCACATGTTTAAACATATTCTTACCGAGTGCATCCCCCAGGGCCCAGATGCCGGGCTGGGTGGTTTCAAGATAATCGTTGACCTGGATCCATCCCTCCCGTGTCTGCACTCCGCTTTTCTCCGGGTGAAGAATGTCCGTATTGGGGGCTCTTCCTGTGGCGATGAGAACCTGCTCCGCGACCACCTCCACCTCCTTGGCATTGCTCCGATTCCGGGCGATCAGGCGTATTCCGTCCTTCTTCTTCTGTTTGACCTGTGTTACTTCGTGGTTGGTCAGAAGAGTCAGGTGCTCAGAGAGCATACGGCCGGCCAGTGCCGATATTTCCGGTTCCTCTTCCGGGATGAATTGCGGATTTCTACCAATGATGGTCACCGAACATCCCATGGCAGCGAAGAAATGACCATACTCCGCAGCGATGTACCCCCCTCCAATGATTGCTAGACTCTTTGGAGCGACATCCAGGTCCAGGAGAGTATCGCTGGTGAGATAGGCGATGTCTGCCAGGCCTTCGATGGGGGGAATGCCCGGCCTGGAGCCGGTACAAAGAAGAATCGTGCGGGCGCTCATCGTTTCGTTCCCTGCCTGGAGGGTATAGGGCGCAATGAACTCGGCAGAAAGCGGATAGTAGTCCACATTCCTGGTTTCTTTCAGACCCTTGAGGATCTCTTCCTTGTCGCCGCGAATCAGTGAACGCATCCGCTTCATGATGAACGAAAAATCAATATCCTCAATGGACGCCTGAATTCCGAACTCCCCGGATCTTCCGATGCAACGGACGACCTCTGCAGAGTAGAGGAGGATTTTTGAAGGAATACACCCCCGGGTCAGACAGATCCCTCCCGCTTCATCCTTGTCGATGATGGCGACCTTCCAGTCCGGATACTTTTCCATCGCAGCTCCTGCTACGGACAGCCCGGATCCGGTCCCGATGACCAGCAGATCATAATGTTTCATCCCTATCAGCCGGTCACTCATGGAATGGGGAGTATATAGCATTACCGTGGGCAGAGAGATAGTACAACGTGCTATTCAAGTGGCTGGCATTCGGGGATTCCGGTGAGCACATTGCGATCCAGGTAGCGCAATTTCTTCCTGAGCCACCCAAATAGGGTCCATACGATAACAATCGCCGCCAACAATCCACCAACTCCAAAAAGGATCTGTTCGGAGATGGAGATGGCAAACATCTGAAGACTTGCAAGAAGATTGAACAACCCATGAAGTCCCATGGCGGCAAGTACATAGATCCCCCATCTTGCCTTGGCACGGCAACGACCGTAATACAGACCGAATCCGTACCCCGCAAGTCCTGTGGATCCGAGGTGCAGCAGCGTGGACGAGAGCGACCGGACGATCGCAGTACCCGCGAGCGCGACCGCCCCGCCGGTGCTGATCGCACTCGCGAAATAAAGGACATTTTCAGTGGCGGCAAAACCTAATCCTACTCCCGCCCCATATACAATTCCGTCTTCTACCTCATCGATATGTGACCGCATGGCGATGATACCCAGCGCCTTCATCAGCTCTTCTGCCACCGGGGCAATGAAGATGGCACCCAGAATCCCGATCAATCCGATATCGATGGGGAGATACGTATGAATAAATCCCTGGAGGGACAACAGAAGGAAGGCTTCCAGATATGCTCCCCCAATAACGGTGACCACCGCTCCCAGGACAAAGGCAAGGAAGACGATTCGCCAGGGTTCCCGATGGTTTACTTCAATGGTGCGCACCCACCACAGGAAGAACAAAGTGACTCCCAGGGCGATCCCTACGGCGGGTATCAGGAGTGGGGAGGCCATGATACCTTGTCCTTTCTTACATTGGGGTTATTGAATCTTTCTGTACCTTTAGAACAGGAAGAACGAATCTTACCGCCCGGATACCCTTGCGATCAAAAAGCGCCGCTGTCTGACAAATTTTCCCTCCTGGCGAGCGATCCAGATGCACCGATGGCCCCACCTCCGAATCTAGATCAGGGAGCCATATGACATATGCCAGAGGATCGTCCGGCCCCGACAACCTGCCCAAATTGAGCGTTCGCTCCAAACAGCTCTGTTTCGGGAATATTTTGGTCTACAGTGTGATCAGTTTATTTCCGACCGGTTTGTTCCAGTCCTTTGACTGGCATTTCGGGCATACCGTGGGTGAATGCGTCGTCGCCCATGTATATTTACACTGCAGGCAGGTAACTACTTTGACCGACATGATATCGTACCCTTGGATTGATTACTACCGGTTTCAGGATAGGCATCCGAAGATAAATACTTCCTGTTCCGTCATTTTTTCGGATGCGTTCCAGATCGGAGAGAAAAAATCGGTCGTTCTGATGGGACAAAATAGGATTTTCCAGCCAAAAAAAAATAAAGAAAGTTGATAAACCCTGCCTTAATATATTTCTCCGTCAGGTCCCCAGTTTGGTCCTCTGCTCCAGAAGGGTGGCATTCTGAATGTGATGTGCTCCATGCCCCTCGGGGGCCTGAAATTCCCTAAACCATTAGCGAAATATCGAATGGTTTCGGATACATCGGATTTGATGCGCTCAGCATTTATCGATTGGGAAACAATTCTTTCTTGCCTGGAATATACAGTGCGGCGCTATATTCTTCGATAAAATCCATATCGGTTAGCAGATCGATGTAGACCATCTTTCTGGCAATTTCTTCTGCCATTTTCCGCTGTTCCAGTGACAATAGAGTGGCCAACGCTCCGGCCAAAGAGCCGTTGCCGATCTGGTGGAACTCTGCGTTCGGGAATGCAGGGATAATACCGAATTCCATCAGGGTACCTGGATTCACATACGTACCAAATGCTCCAGCAAGATATACCTCCTCTACCTGATCCAGGGTGACGCGATATTTTTTCATAAGAACACTGATCGCCCCGCACACGGCAGCTTTGGAGTCCATGATGTACGCCATATCCTGCTGGGTGATGACGATATCCCTCTCGATACCGCTAACCGATGCGGGAGCAATCAGATATTCGGGCCCATAGGGCCCTTCCCGTACCCAGGTCGACCCCACCACCAACCGACCGGTAAAATCCAGTATCCCTGAGCGGAATAAACCACATACGGCATCCAAGATTCCCGACCCGCAGATTCCCCGAGGCGACTGCTCTCCGATTACCGAAATGGATGGACTACCGGTTTCTGGATCCACTTCTATGTGGTCGATGGCTCCCCGCATGGCTCGCATTCCATGGAGTATTCCTCCCCCCTCGAATGCAGGACCTGAGGCACAGGAGGCGGAGGCAAGCCAATCGCGGTTTCCCAGTATCACCTCTCCATTGGTTCCTAGATCGATCAGAAGGGAGATTGCCGCTGTTGTGTGCATTCCACAGGTCAGCACATCCCCGATGGCATCTCCGCCGAGGAATCTGCTCACGTTGGGCAAACAATACACCTTTGCTTTCCTGCAAACATTCAGTCCGAGGGTTTCTGCGTCAAGAACGGGAAGACGGGAGATGACCGCCGAATCGGTATATTCCAGAGGTAAGGGATCGGTTCCAGTAAGAAGGTAATTCATCACCGTATTTCCGCCGATACAGATGTCTCGGATCTGTTCTGGGGATATTCCGCTATCGTGTAGGATCTGTGCAATCACGCGGTTGATGCTCCGGGTTGCTGCCTGTTGGAGGGTGACAAGACCATCCGTTCCGTACGCATATCCGATCCGACTGATCACCTCCTCCCCAAAGGTAATCTGTTCATTTATAGTCGATCCACCTGCCACCAAATGTCCATCCCGCAGATCGGCCAGTATACCAACAATTGTGGTGGTTCCGAGATCGATTGCCAGACCCATCGAGGTTCCAGGAGGATCGTCCTCTACGACATCGATCACTTCGGGTATTTCGCCCGCGTAGCTGACCACGGCGGCAGGATTTTCCAGTGTATCGATACGGGAATGGAACGATTCAGGTACCACCGGTCGGGTTCCGGTGTACCCCTCCAGTCGGTGATTCGAGGAAAAGGGGAGATACGATGCCGGTATTTTTTTCGCACGATATACTTTAATCGCAGAATTAATTGCGACGGAGGGGGGTTTGGTTGTCAAAAGGATCTGCGGCGTATCGATACGACTCTCAACCGGTATGGTGATTTCACAATCATCTTTGATCCGCACCCTGCAGGCAAGGAGGTACCCCTGCTTCACCTCCTCAGGTGTGAGTCCTTTCAGGTGATCTTTTGAAATTGGTTCATATTCCCCGCTATGAAAAATAATTCTGCACTTTTTACAGAATCCCTTTCCCCCGCAGATACTTTCGATGTGGATTCCTGCTTCCCGGAGCGCTTCGATTAGTAAAGAGCCTGCGGGGACCTGAATCTCGCGTTCGAACGGATGGAGGTAGACACGGATCAGGGATCTATTCGGTTTCCTCATCCGGCGGCCAGTGCTCCTTAATAAATGACGGAATTCCGGAAGAATCCTTAGGACCCACCATAACCCGCCAACCACTTACATCTTCGACTTCTCCGCTCAGTCGGGCAGCGAGTCCGGGGAGGATCAGGGTATGGTGATTCACCTTATTTTCAACGTCACTCTCTTTCATCGCGTTGGAAATGGTTTCGGAAGTCAGATAGCGACCGGCTACTGCGCTCTCCACACTGATTCCATTGGTGTCCACTACAACGAGGTAACAGTCTAGATGTGCGTTCTTGATATCTGATTCAACGGTAAAATAGGTGAGCGCATAATTCGTCGTGAGCAACACGGGTGAGTCATTGGTGGGCGAACCGAATATACGGAGACCCGATTCAACGGAGACCGGTTTCCTGGGATCGGTATAAAGATTAAATCTCCAGATCAGCAGAGGAAGCAGGACCCATCCATCTACACTATGCAGAATGAGAAGATCCGCATATCTGGTGAGCAGGAGAGAACTGACCACTGCTTCCTTCCAGCTGGACATCTCAGGAGAGAATTCTCCGTCCTCCCGTACAGACAGGGGGATGGCAACCATGGGGTATCCCAGGTATTCGTCCTGTGCGTCACACGCCGCCCTCCTGCAGAGGGTGAAGGTGTGAATCGTATCGGCTAGACCCTCTTCCGCATAGGTTCCCGGATCCATTGCCAGTTCATTCACGCCCCATTCTTTCAATGTTCGGGTAAGTCCGCGAAGTCGGGCGATATCACCTGGAGATTGCACGACCAGGGGAACCTGGTGCTTTATGGCGAGTGCACCCATCTCTTTCCAGTTATCCTGGTTGGCGGCATAGATAAGGGGTTTGCGACCCTTCGCTTCTGTCAAGCCCGCTGCCATGACACCGGGATCCAAAGTACAGAGAATCAAAGGGCAGTCCGTGAGGCTTATGACCTGTTTCACGGTTGCGGCAAACCTGGTAGGGTCCCCCGACTCGGCACGGATAGCTATTGCGTCAAGATGGAGGTCTCTACCAATATACAGATAGGAAAATGTCTTGATTTTTAGTACACGCTCTTCAATCTCCTGCGGTTTCATCCGGTCAGATATCTCGATGGCTATAGGAGGAGGGTTATGATAGGTTAATTCATGGCGTTGAAGAACGTGTTTACCGCCGATGGTGATGATGCTCTTTCCCGAGCCAAATGTTATCGTTTGAACCGCAGGTGCGAGCAATTGCTGGAGCTGACGATAGAGATCCTGATATTCGCTGTTTTTCAGAGGCGGGCATGCCTCCAGCGTGACTTCACCGTTGACCAGACGGGTTGCAAAGGCCATACAATTTGGCTCACCACATTCTTTGCAGGCGGTTCCCGGGAGCAGGCGATACACATCAATGGGGCTGATCTCCTTGATGCTTCGTCTTTTTTGTTTTCCTTCCATGGTCAGATCTCCCTTGATATCCAGCTATGATCCCGATCTTTAACCGCCTGTCCCGTTGTCATAAGATGACGGGTCACCTCACGAACCGTCTGTACTGCGGCAGGGTGCATCATCATTACTAGGTCGAGTCCGGCAAGGAGCAAGGAAAGCGCGGTGAGTGCTTCCCAGAGAGGTCCCCGAACCTCGCGAGGACCATATACCGGGTCCAGGGACATCCAGGCTTCCCGCGCTGCCCATGCATTGGTCGATCCGGATACAGTCGGATGCTGGAGCTCCCCATCTCCCATCAGCGCGGCCATTCGTGCCCGCTCGTGAATAGTAAAGGAGTATTCCAGTCCATACCCAAGGGCTGCCGTAGTGAGATCCATCGCGATCTGTTCCGGGGGAAGGAAGGCGTACAACCTGCGGTTGAGCTCCTTTGCACTGTTCATGTCCAAGCCGGTGAACGCGAGGACCAGATGTCCATGTTCTTTCGCTGCATTTGCCACGGTCTCCAGCGTCCGTGCCTGGGCCATGTCCAGCGTCACCGAATTCAGGAGTACTCGTTCTCCGGCTGCGGATTCTGCGACTCGCTCAAATACACGAGCATCTTTTTGAGGATCTCCGCATCCACCGATGATAATAGGAACATCTACCGCCTGGAGGACATCTTCCACTGTCCTCGCTGCGTCGGCGGGTGAAGTATCTTTGATCAGAGGATCGGTGCTCATCAGGTGGACGGTCACCACCTCTGCCCCGAATGTTTCAACATTCTTCCGGGCCCAGGACGCGGGATCTTCCATCACATCCGCCACGTTTTCTTTTAATGGGCGAGGCAGGGCGACATTCATATCGAAGACGTCCAGAGCAATGACGGGTAGCCGGGGGGCCGCAAGATCATACCAATAAGCAGGCGCCTTGGCTCCACCAATCGTCACCGTGCTCCCCCGACTGCCTCCGTCCTTCATCCGGGCGCCCAGAACAATCTCACGGACCTGTCCGGGAAATTCCCTGGATGGAGGTGAAAATGTTTCCAGATATAATGATGAGGGGGGTGATCGCTCCTGGGTTTGCGGTGGGGACGCTGGAAAAAGCCCCTCTCCCGGCAGCCAGAGCTCGAGTTCCCCAATCTCCATCTCGAACCGCTCTAATTCCACACGTTCCTTACCGGAGAGAAGGGAGAGGAGCCGGGGGCCCAGCAGGCGTGCCAGTTCGTTTTCGGGTGATTTTTCCGCCATGATTCTATCCCTTCTTCTCTTTTAGAAGCGGCTCTATAATTACCCGATCTGCATAAATGCGAGCGTTTTTCAGGATGATACGGATGCCGTTCGATTCCAGGGGGATATCCCTCCCGGAGAAACTGGGAAGTGATCCTGAGGTGGAATCGGAGGTCGCCACTTTCCAGCGGGAGACCACCGGATGTTCATGGGATTGAAGGAACTTTTTCAATCCTTCCATATCGGACGAATCCTGCTCTGTCGCGATGCGGGAGAATACCCGGGGAGGTATATACGATTTTAGTTTTTCTTTGATATCGGAGGGCATCCACACTACGGATTCGTAGCCTCCATCCGCGAGTAAAAACTTTGAGGAACGCATATACTCAAGAGATATACCATGGAATCCATCGACCTGCCTTCCTCCCGCGGTGGAGTCCGCCATCGTGGAGAACGGAAGCCCGTTCACCGTCAGCCCCTGAAAGCCCCGGTGAACGATCCCGAATCCTTCCACTTCCGGTATATAGAAGGCGATCCCCTCAAAGCATCCGCAGGAGGTGTGAGGATATCCAAATGCACTGTACAGCCAGATACGGTCCACCTCACCCAGGGATTTTTTCCGGGCATTCGCATTGACTCCCTCATATTCTCCTTTCACGGGATCCAGGCATGCTCCTTTGGCAATGCCAAATATCGGGCCTTCTGGATCGATGCTCGCCGCGGCCTTTCCATCAAACCAGCTGATGGCTCCACAGTTCGCGTACCGCTGGGGAGTGATTACGCATACGTGAGTAGGGGCAAAAGACTGACAGAGGGCACATCCGTAAAATGCATCCACTTCCTCATCGGTAAGGCCACGGGCTCGAGCATCCCGGGCTTCGTACGTGGCGATCGCCAACGGATATCGGTCGGAGAGGGACCCTTCTTCCGTGATGAAGGTCACCTGGATCCGTTCAATTATCGGGAGCTCGTTCTTGAATAGTTCGATGAGTACCTGTCCGAGCATCCGCAGAGAGGTAAATCCCTTTTTAAAGGATTTTTTGGATAACCGGATCCAAATGTCATACCGCTGATTAAGATGCATCAGGCCCTGGATATAGTTGGAGTATTCGTGGATGCGGCGCTCCACTACTCCCTCAAGATTTTCTTCCAGTTGTTTGCCAGAAATTTCTATCAGGATACCAAGAGGATAGGATCCCCCCTCCGTCATATCCCCAAGATCCGGGCCCTGAACACGAATGACACCATCTTCGATGGCATCGGCGGGGCGTACCTGAACCAGTTCAAATTTTTCTTTGACCTCTGGACCGCCGAGTTCCAGCTGCATGTCCTTCCTTCGGATTCTTTCTCCCTCGTGAACAAGTCCTACCTCCACCGGGATGTGTTCAAACATCGGGCTACTCCTCCAGATTCTCGGTGATGGAACGTAGGGTGGTCACCCAGTCACGTAAGGAGAGATTGGAGAGAGACCAGCTCGCCTGGGGGTGGTACACATTGTCCAGAGTCATTGTCTTCAATGACGGAGCGAAATGCTTGAGTCCGGACAGTACCGTCTGTGCAAGATAATAGGGCAATCCGGCAAAGATGGCAAGATCATGGGCGCCCTTTCCATCAACCCCCTTCCACGATGGATCTGCCAGCCGTTGTCCGATATCAACCGCTGCCATCTGGAATCGGGGATGAAGATCTCTTTCCAGGAGAGCTTTTCCAACCTGTGCGGTGGCCACTACCGGAATCCCCCCTTTGCGTGCCAGAAGAACGAGATAATCGAGAAGAATGCGATCGTCGACTTCAATCTCGGTTGCCAAGCTCCCTACCACCATCACCGGCCTCCGGGCGCGACGAATTATGGCGTCGGCCACTTCCGCTTTGGTGATAACAGAGGCCTGTCGCGGGCCAGCGACTTCGGCAATCATCCAGGGATCGTTATTCCCCATCAGCGTGCTCCCCCGCCCTTACGTACCTGGGAGGACAAGAGGGTCGGATCGGGAATAGGTTGTTCGGTCCATTCACCCTCCTTTAATTTTACGAGAACTTCATCTCGCATCGTGATAGGGATATCGGCGGGGGTTCGGACAAACAGGGGTATGTCGGGGGGAAGCGTGCCCATAAAACGTTTGTGCAGATCGATGTAGTGATTGAGCTTTATTGCCCGCCCCTTACTGGTGTCGTTGGGCCTCATGCACAGCTTCGCGACCAGCACCGAGGCCTCCTCTCGGGTTTCTGCCGCCACAAACAGGTGTTCGGGGACAGGACCTACATACGCCGGCTCGCCGCTGCGTGCATCAAGGACCGACCAGTTCTCCTTTTTGTCCGCCCTCCCCAGCAGCATTCTGCGGTACTTGGCGCCATGAGGGCCCACGACTACGGGAATACCCAGCCGCCAGAATCCACTGGCGATAGCCGCGGCCTTCTGGGACATTGCACCCCAGGCGACTCCTACCGCGCCCACCCGGTTATATACATAGTCGGCGATCTCCTCATAGTTTGCCCGGAGATTTCTTCGGGCAAATATGCTCGCGATCTTTACGGCCGCGCCGGCAATGTGTGCGTTGGAGACGCACGATCCGACATTTAGCAAACCTCCGGCTTCGAAGGATCCGGGATATATCTCATACGGAGTACGTCCCTCCTCGTCACGATACATGGCGGCGGACATGGCAGCACACCCAGATGTTACCACAATATAGCGCCGGTGGGCAAATTCCATGCACATCTCTGCCACCTCCCGGCCTCCTTTTGGATAGTTGGAACAACCAACGAAGGCCACCACTCCCGGGATCTCCCCCAGAACGATCGGACCGCCGACCTGGCGGATTTCAATATCCTGAATGGCACCGCGTCCTGCTCGAACCGTGAAGGACTCTTCCTTCATCTGTTTCGATGCCGCACCGCAGATAATGGAATGAACCGGGATGTTTTGCGGGCATGCAGTTTCACATCTCCCGCATCCCATGCATTCGTCATACATCTCACTGAGGAGGGAGAACTTCCCTTTTGCTGCGGCTTTCATCGCATCTGGAATGGCCAGGTCATTTGGGCACGATCTTCGGCACATTTTACACAGGGTGCATTCGCCGGCTTTCTCCTGGATGCTATCCGCAGAAGGAGAGGTTTTAAAATGGTTCCTTTCCGGAGCAATCTGGAGCGCGGTCCTGACTGCTACCTCCCCTGCTTTTACCGAATCCAGAATCAGGACGCCCGGACTCTTCCCCGCAACGAGGTCCGACACGACCTCTCCTACGGGATCACTGGTACGATCCGGCAGGCCGGCGCAATTCTTGGGGCTTGTCGCGATCACGGGAGTCCGGAGCTTCTGTGCCTCACGGAGAGTGTCTGCCCGTATGCACTGTTCATCCATAACCACGACGTCGGGGATTCCGCTTCGCAGATACCGGAGCTGCCAGGAGATGGGACCGATGATCTTTGCGGATGGGGCGTACCGGGTCATATCCGTCGCGGTACAGCATATACCGGTGACTTCCACATCGTTTAAGAGTCCTTTCTGAGTCAGATAATCGATTATATCGATGGACGGAAGGACGTTATGCCCCACCACCAGGATGACGGGCTTGGTCTGGTCCACGGTTCCCATGCCCAGCTGGACCAGAGGAGCGGTCGGATCCGCCTTTGGGAAACCAAATGCAGAGACCTGAGCGATATCAGCGACCTCCATCGCTACCTGATCGATCATGCCCGCATGCAAAACCTTTGATTCAAAATCAAGGTTACCTGATTCCTGCCCGGTATGGGTCGCAGAAAGAAGGTGTGTGACCTCCCTTTCCAGATACTCGAGAACCTCTACCAGATCGCCTATTGTTCGGGGACGTATTCCGCATACTAATCGGATTATCGGCGCCTCTATCTCTACATTGTGCCCACCGACGTCGATTGGTTTTTGATGACCGTTGTTCTCAAGTATGCGATCCACGAGCTCACGGGCATGACTAAGGTGTGTTGCTGCTCCGATCGCAGCGGTTAACAGCACAATCCGGGATTGCTGAGCCGGCATATCGATTCCACAGGCGCCTCGCTTATCCCCGGTGAGATCGCATTTCCCGTATGTGCAGAGGCAGCAGAGGTCACAGAAGGGCATATAGAAAGGACGATATCGTCTCAGGAGAGACAGGTCCCAGTTGCGCAGCGAGGCCAGGGTCGGGAACGGAGTGGGGCCCACAGGGTCGGTCCAGCTTTCCTCCGTGATCTTGCCGATGGAGATATCCATATTCCGGATGTTGCCAAGATTCGTATTCCATTCCTTGATTGTGAAGTGCATCCCCTTCTTGGTCACGACGGGCACCTGCTACGGCTAAACATTACTTCTTGAAATTCGACCTTAATGCTTTCTTTTTTGACAAGGAACATACCGATCCCGTTCAGATATACGACGCATGACGAAGGATTTGTTGCACGGAGACAAAACCGGGTGAATCGGAGGGGATATCTAACAATGACCTGCCCTCAATCACAAATTTTTCTACCACCGGATCGAATACAATCTTTCCCAGATACCGGGTTCCGGGCATTTCTCGTGCCACAGGTTCAAGATCGGTCCCAAAACGGGCGCCTCCCACCAAAGAGAAGGTACCGATACGGATCTTTACCTCTGACGCGATCCGGCATGCCCTGCGCACATGATCGAATGATTTCTTGGAGGGTCCGATGATATCAAAGGCTTCATCGATCTCGGTCGTGATCCGACGGTTCAGGTGTTCCAGACCGGCCGGGGAATCGATGAGGACATACTGGTAGCCTTTAAGGATGGAATTCAGGGCATTCTTAAGGGCTGCATCCGGCAGGCAGTAGCATCCCTCCACCCACTTGGTCCCCACAGAAAGAAGGTCGAAATCGATCCCTTCGTACAGACCCTGTTCCCATATGCGATTTTCTATCCGCGCTGAAGGTGGGATTCCTATTCGTGTTCCCCCCTCTTCGAGAAAAGTTCTTACAAGAAGTTCGGAGATGGTCTTTTTTCCGGCTGCCTCCAGATCGACCCCGACCATTTCCGCGAGATTCTGGTCCGGATCCACATCAACAAGCAGGAGCGGTTTGATGCCGTGATCCAAAAAAGCCTTCGTCATCAAGGCCACAAAAGTGGTTTTACCGGTACCTCCCCTTCCGAGCGTGAGCAGGGTCTTCATCAACCTTCCCCGACTATGGTATCGGCCAATCGCTGGATCTGATGAACCGCCACCGATTCCGATAGCAGAACCGCTGAGGTTCCGTTGATCTCCGCTTCCTCCACCAGGGGATCAAAGGGAATCATCCCGAGAATCGGGATCGCATTCTTTGCCGCATACTGTGTTACCCGTCGCGCTTCATTTTCATTATGAATCTTATTTCCCAGCAGGTAGACATGTTGGATTGCCGCTGAGCATGCTATCCCGTAGATGGTACGTGCCGTCTCGAGAGATTTCAGGGACGCATCGGTGACGATCAGCATGGCATCGACATGTTCGGCGGTTCCACGACCAAGATGTTCCACACCGGCTTCCATATCCGCAATCACGACCTGATGTTCCTGAAAAAATATTGAACGAAGGAGATTTCGGACAAGGGTATTTGCAGGACAGGTGCAACCGGTTCCCATCCCCTTCACCGTACCCATTACCAGTACATATGCCCCGGAAGGTGTTTTTACCGAGCTGGAGTCAATAACATCCTGAACGGTGAAAGAAAGCCTGAATACACCATTGAAACCGGTATTGGTTTTTCTTTGAACCAAGTTCTGGTTCTCACAGAGGGGGATGATCGTGCGAGCCTCTTCTGGAGATAGCCCCAGAGTAAGTGCAAGATTAGGGGAAGAATCCGCATCAATGGCCAGGGTTTTCCAACCCTTCACGGCAAAAGAATGTGCCAGGCATCCGGCAATGAATGTTTTCCCCACACCTCCTTTCCCGGTCACGGCGACCTTCATACGTTGGGCCTATAACGAAACATGGGAACTTACAGCGTAAAGAAGTACGCATCGTGCGAATATCCCTGACAGGATGACGATCGGCACGTGCGCACGATTCGATTTGATAGGGTGAGAGCAACGATTCGGTGTCTGCGTTCGTAAACGGGGTTATTTACGAACTCGAGAATCCGCAGTAACCTTATCAATAAGAAGATCCTAGGGACTGGCATGGTGAAACAGCCGGCCGTAGAAGAGGGAGTGGTAAAAGCTCAGGTTGAGATACTGGAAAGCATGTACGGAGTCCAGATTCTCAACAAAAATGAACTCATCACATGGATCCTGCAGGAATCTCATACCGATCACGAGGTATACGGTATCACCGCCGCCCTCAATACCTGGCTCTCGATTGAAAATCCTTCCGGCCCAATCCGAATTCCCGAGAAGGTGTTCAGAAACATTGCGGATACGATTCAGAAAAAGGAGGAGTTCCTTCATTGAGCAAGCAGGTGTGGCGGTACCTCCTTCCTTTAGTTCTCCAACTCGTCTTGGAAAGGAAGGTTCCGGATTACTTATCCACCATTTCCCGTTTCGTCTTATCCTGCAAGAATACCGGTTCCGGCTCTTCATAGTACTCCGGACAATATTTCCTTTCAGACACTTCTCCCAACACCTCTTCCAACCGTTGAGTTGCTTCCCGGCACCGGGTGCCCCGGATACCCTTTACATGGATCTGTATACTTCCATCCGGATCGATCACAATTTCAAGTTCTTCCATTCTGATTCCACCCTCGCCTACGATAACTGCACGATTGGAGACCGCTCCATCACCATGCGACCTGTTCGCACATCACGGCAGGAGATTAATAATCGTTTATTTCCATCGATATCAAACCATACCTCAAACCCTATCTCTCCTTTTTTAACGGGAGGACTCGCAACTAAAAGGGTCAAATTGTGTTCATTTATCCAGGAATTCACGGTCTTTACTGGATTCTCCGACGTTGTTTCAACCAGACGATATCCTCCGCCGGGCTCCGGTAGCAATTCGCGTGATGGATTGGTCTGGGTTCCCGTTCCCATTTCGAACACCGAAATGCCCAGATGAGTCTGTCCATCGTAGGTTCCTTTGACGAAGAACTGCGCCGTTTTAGCGCGGGTTGGAAAACCGGCACCTCTTCGTACAATAATCCGGTAATCATACTCCCCGGTCTGAGAATTCCAGTAGCGTATTCCGTATGTATGCTGGACGTACTCCTCCAATTCCTGTCCACCCCGGTGCCGCGCCGCACCGCAGGCGACCACCGTCCCGGGACTGGAGCAATAGACACGATCTGGCCCAAATCGGTCTTTCAGCATCTGCTGAACCACCGGTATGGAAGAACTTCCTCCTACCATCAATATCGATTCAATCCGATCTTCCGTGTATCCTTTCTGCGCCGCTGCTTGAAGTGCCCGATCAATGGTGCGATGAATCCGTTCCCGAAGCCCACGGACGCGAAGAAGATCCTCAAAATCATCTCGGGTGATAGTGGTCTCATGGGTTTGATCCCTGGTTGGATCATGAAACGTTACCGGAACCTCATGACCATATGACAATTCTTCTTTCGCCCGTTCACAGACACGCTGCAAAGACTTCACCAGCACCTCAGAGGAGAGATCCGCAGGGGTAAGAACGAACCGGCCCCCCAGATCACGAATGAGCCACTGGTCGAGGGTCGCACCACCGATATCATCCACCGCTTTTCCCAGAAGACGACACATCGGATTGTGATCTGCGTCTTCGATCCGGGGTATGACGACGGATACCTCCAGGCCGCTACCCCCAAAATCAAATATCATAACGGCGGCCTCTTTTCGCCGTCGGATCCGGTACCCGCTCAGGGCAGCGGAAGCTTCATCGATCAATCGGTACCGGGTGAGTCCTGCTTGGGCCGTAACTCCTCCGATCCACTCCACATATTTTTCCGTGGCATCAACCGGAACGGTGAATGTCACTTCTTTTCCTTTCAGCTGATATTCTCGCACTGCCCGTTTTACGATAGGGACAAGAAAATCACTGCCGGCGGTGCGATAATCGATATCCTTCCCTTGTATGGTCATGCGCACCGGACTTCCCGTATTAATGTAATGTTTCATCCAGCGGATAGTACCGGGAGAATTGGTTAGATTTTCCGCTTCGATCTCCTCTCCATGCATTTGTTTCCCGTCGGGACAATAATGGATGAGGGAGGGGATAACCCACTCCGACATCCCCTGACCCCTGGAATGTACCGGTTTCGACCAGCCCGAAAGGTGTAAAATTTTTACCTCTTCACCCTCATCATCACACGAAGAGAGGACGGTGTTATTTACTCCAAAATCGATGGCAAGAGTCTGGGTCATAGGAATTTCGTGTTCCTGCCGCGAGAGGTAGCATGATCCCGTTCCCATGGGTGATTCATCTTATGTTTCCATTGTTTCATGGTAACCACTCCGATCCGATTTCGATGTCATATTCTCCCTGAGGATAGGTGATGGATTCGATCTCAATATCATAGTATACTTTTCCCCGTACCAACGCCTCAAGAAATGTTCTGGAATGTTCGGCATCGACTCCGGGAAGGATGTTAGGAGATAATGCCTGGATCGATCCCAGATCCTGCGGTGTCGCCAGAGAGAGCGGTTTCGCCCAGGGAAGAGACCATGCCTTGACCAGTCCATCCTCTCCTCCCGATACTACCCTGTCTTCCGTACAGGCCAGGGTGACCACGGCTCCGGTATGCCCCAACAAAGTCAGCACCATCGTCCCGTCATACAGACTCCAGAACCGGATAGTACCATCCTGGTGTCCCGTCCCTGCGATGGTTCCGTCTGGAGCCACGGTGACATGTGTGATCTTTTTCGCCGTTTCATCTAATTCACGGCACAGAGTTCCGGTTTGGGGATTCCAGATACAGACCGTCCCGTCCCATCCACCACTGATCAGAAAATGTCCGTCTGGAGTGAAGGAGAGACTGGAGATCACCCCTCTATGACCACGAAACCGAAAGAGTTGCTCCCCGGTATGAGCGTTCCAGAGGATGAGGTTACCGTCATTTCCTGCGCTGGCCAGTGTCTTCCCATCCGGACTGAAGCACAACGTACGGATAAGACTTGAATGTCCTTTCATTTCGGCAAACAGAGAGCCGTCGCTTGGATTCCAGATTCGAACGATCTCATCCCATCCAGCACCTGCAATCCTCGTGCCCGCCGGGTCGACCGCCAGGGCGAATATGGAGCCTTTTGACCCCTGTAATGTCGTTAATCGATCCCCTGTACGCAGATCCCAAAGATGAATCATCCGATCGTCCCCCCCGGATGCCAATCTCCCTTCCGGCAGAAATGCAAGAGAGGCGATTTTGCCCGTATCCATCGGGATCGTTCGTATCAGATGCCCATCTTCAAGACTTCGGAGATACAGGATCCTGTTTTCTCCCGAAGATACGAGTTGATCGCCATCGGGATGTAGGGCCAAGGCAGATACCGTTTCGGGAAGATTCCAAAGAGTTCCGTAGGGTCGGGAGTCCACAAGACTCCAGAGCCGGATGTTATGGTTTGTCCCCTGTGTGACCAGTACGGATTCATCAAATGAGATTGTAAACGATATTACACGGTGGGTTGGATCCTGAATAGTTCCTGAAGGGCTGCCCTCTGGGACCTGCCAGATCCGTACGGTGCCATCGTCACTGCCACTCAACAGCTTGGGAACCCCAATCAGACCTTTCAACTGATATATCGCACCCGTATGAGTTCGGATAGTGGTCCGAAGAGATCCCGCAGGCAGGTCCCACAGGCATATCATTCCATCTGCGCTTCCGCTTGCAAGAATGGTGCCTCCCCCGCATACATCGTTGAGTGCGGTGACGTCAGCTTTGTGACCCCTCAAAACGATGTCTGACGAAAGGTCAGGGACTTTATAGAGACGAATGGTAGAATCCGAATACCCTACAAAGAGGATAGATTCGTCCTGTCCAAGATGATATGAGGTGGACCGTTTATTACGGTGGGTTAGTGAGGCCCGCAGCGTTCCACACGGTATTTCAAACAGACGTATTTCATCTTCAGATCCTGTAACCAGATAATACCTACTCAACTCCTTGTTGTGGGCGATTTCAACCCAGGACAACTTCCCCTGTTTTGTGTCGAATGTCTCCCGGATATCGTGCGTTTGAATGTCCCAAACGATTACGATTCCATATTCATCCACGCTTAGTAGATAGTGGTCGTCCTGAGTAAACCGCAGGAATCGTACTCCCCCTGTGCAGGACCAGGTTCCCAGGATGGCGTTATCGGGATACTGAGAAAGTTGTACTCGCCCCTTCTGGTCTCCGCTGGCAAGCAGACTGCCATGGGAGGAGGACGCAAGACAATTCACGCGGTCCGTGTGCAGAAGCACACTGGTGAGGAAAGCGCCATCGGATGTCGACCAGTATGCGACATAGCCCTGCTCGTTACCCGTGGCCAGAAGATTTCTGCCCTTCAGTTCGGAAAGAATGGTTATGTCACCAAATGGACTCTCGCGCCAGAGATTTACTGCGGGAGCCCGAAATGTAGAGATCGGGTGCAGGCGACGTAGCAGGTAATTCCAGCGTAAGCGATCCGTGGGGGAAGAAGGAATCCATTTCCGTTTCTGAAGACCCTCCAGAATCCGGAATGCCTGGGAGGGAGGAACACAGAAAAGAAGAGACCAGAGATCCGAATTGCGATCTCCATCTTCCAGTACGTCGATAAGTGCATCCCAGTCCTGAATGCGCAGATCGGGGTGGGTTGATTCGATGGGATTGATGATGAGGTCGTAGTACAGAAGATGGGTCCATCCACCCTTACGCATCTTCTCGCATACCCTCTTTTTTACCGGACCCGGCGCTCGCATGAACGCCTCCCTGAATATCGCATAGGAGGATCGTTCCTCGGGTAACCCAGGAATATCCCATCGGTCGATGCAGACAAGGTATAACGGCCGTAATTCCTCATCCGAGGGGACATATTCATGGTTTCGTGCTATCTCTTCCAGAAAGGAATTTTCATCCTGCAGGATAGACTGACAGAATGCATCAATTGCTGAAGATTGGGAGAGGGATGATAATGCATCATGAATGATCTTCTGGCAATTTTTCTCCAGGTTGCCTCTCGATAATTCGATCAATCGCTGGACAGCATCTGGGTGTCCTTCCCTAGCTTTCCCGGCAAGCCGACGGACATTTCTTTCCTCAAGGATCCTGCCGATACGCGGTATGGCCCTGGAAAGAGTCGTGTGGAAAGGGAGGTGGGTCATTCTATAATGGAGGGTTCGATCTCATGGTCATTCCAGAGGGTACGGTTCCAGACGGATATTCCCTGGAGTCTTTACATCGGATGCTTCACCCTCCGAGGCGGACAGAGCCCTGCCTTCATGAAGCCACCGGCGGAGCATTTCTACCGTTTCCCGTTGCGATCGGGATAGTGGCACCTGTTGTTTCAGACATGATGCAATATCTTCTGTAGTGATCTTACGTAAGCCCTGATTGAACGCGAGGTACATCGCATCGATTATTGTCTGTTCGATCTCTGCCCCCACATACCCTTCCGATTCCAGAACGAGTCGATCCAGATCAAATTCCGCCGGTATCCAGTTACGTTTCCGCAGGTGGACAGAGAAGATTTCTCTCCGTTCATCCTGGTTGGGCAGATCAAGGAAAAAAATCTCATCAAACCTCCCTTTCCTGAGCAGTTCGGGAGGGAGGGCGGCGATATTATTCGCAGTTGCCACCACAAAGCAGGGGGCGGATTTATCCTGCATCCAGGTCAGGAGGCTTGCAAAAACCCGCTGACTGGTACCTGAGTCCCCCGTTCCAAACGAGAATGCTTTTTCCATTTCGTCGATCCAGAGGATGCACGGGGCAATGGTTTCCGCCAGGGTGAGCGCCCGCCGGGTTCGTTCCTCAGATTCTCCCACCAGACTGCCAAACAACGAACCCACGTCGAGGCGCAACAGAGGTAGCTTCCACAAACCCGCAATCATCTTTGCGCTCAGACTTTTACCGGTACCGGGGATACCGATAAGCGCTATGCCTTTCGGGGCGGGCAGTCCGTAATCTTTTGCTTCATGGGTGAATGCCTTTTCCCTGAGCATCAGCCATCTCTTCAGGATGGATAACCCGCCCACGTTGTCGATGGTCTCCGTGATGCCGTAGAATTCCAGACCCTGGCTCTGACTCAAAATATCCTTTTTCTCCGCGATTACCTCGTCGATATTACGATCATCCAGTCCTCCGTGTGTGACGATAGCTTTGGAAAACGACCTTCTCGCCTGGTTTAACGTCATGCCCAGAGCCGCCTGAATGATCTTTTCTTTTCCTGGTTTGCTAAGAGTGCAAGGAACATTACTACCCTGGATGAGTCGTTCCAGTTCCGCCGACAGCTCTTCAGCGGAGGGAGGGAGAAAATGAATATTGATGGCCTCATCACGAAGTTCATCCGGGATCTGAAGTGCGGGAGTTATGATCACCATCGAACGTCTGCTGAATTTGAATTTCTGGGCATAGTTTCTGATCTTCCGCTTTATTTGTGAGTTATTCCAGAATTCGTGAAAGTCCTTGAGGATGATGACCGCTCCATCTTCCGTCTTTTCCATCGCATCCAGCGCCTGAAGAGGATCCTTTGCCTGTGAGGGCCCATTTCTACCATAGAGAAGAGAGAACCCATCGGAGATATCCCAAGAAACACAGGGACGGGCAGGCGAAGCCGTTTCGCACACCCCTTTGATGAGCTGAATTGCCCGATCTTCTTCGACGGTAGTTACCACAATGAGGGTTATCCGTGCCCTCAACGCGATATTGATCTGCGACTTAAAATCTGAATTCAAAAGTCCTCCCCCAGATTAATCCCACCTGCGGAGCACGATGCGAATCCTGCCATCCTTTTCTACCTCTTTTTCCACCATAGAATATCCCTGTTGATGAGTCTGATCAAGAACCGCTCTTACTGCATATTCTTGCTGTATCTGGCATACTTTCGTTTCAAGATCTCTGATAATACGATTCTTCCTGCTGCCTTTCACTCCCCACCAGTCTGCGACAATATCGTAGGATCCATCGGTATTAAGGGCGAATCCTACACCATACCCTTTTTCCAGCTGGATAGCCAGATCCACCGTCCTCTGACCACTATAACCCTTCAGATAACCCCCGGTCTGGATCGTGTATCCCATCTCCTGAAGACACCGAATGAGTATTTCGCGACTTTTGATCTTAGTTTTAATCTTGCTGAAGTGCGACATCCATGTCTCCCCCGTCGTACCCCAGAATATCCTTAAGGTGATGGCACAACTCCCGATCGGGAAATCCAGTCATTTTGACGTCATTTCCTGGATCGAATATCAATTCAATCTCCTGATAGGATTGATTCGGATTCAGTCTTCCTTTCAATCGATCGGAGAGAAATTCCATCGATTGATTGGATGATGCAAGCAACGGATGGTTCGACGTTTCTCCCGCGATATAGGGTCCTGCGATAAGCAGATCCGTGACATGAAGAAGGGATCTCCAGGACTTTCTATTTTTGCCGCGTAGATACGGGTAGGAGAAACCACTGAATGTCACGACATTCAATCCGTATCCCTGAAGATTCTCTCCCAATTCGCTCAGTGCTTCTGCCTGGGCAAAGGGCTCTCCCCCCGAGAATGTTACTCCTTCAATCCCCGGTAGCTTTCGCACATACTCTGTCAGCGTATCGACGTCGGTAATATGTCGAGGTCGGAATTCTTGAAATCCGGTATTGAAACATCCCGGGCAACGAACCGGACATCCCTGGACCCAGATCACTCCCCGAAGACCGGGCCCATTAACCGACGATCGGGGGGAAACCCCAGCGAGGTTTATTTTGATGTTGGTTCCTCCGTTGATTCTCGATAAAATGCCGGGAATACGTATGTATTCCACCCTATTTAACTTCTAAGGAAGGTACGAATTTATATCGAGGTAAGCGTATGATTCGGGTTTTATTCGCATTTCCCTTTTTATTAAATTAGTT
>JBAIXL010000086.1:0-6361 GCA_037916685.1 Methanolinea tarda | reverse complement strand
CCCACCGATACCAGCCTGGATCGGGATATGATCGAAGTACTGATGGAACAGCGGACCGGTGCCCCGGCAACTAAGAAGAGTGCCCCTGTCGAAAAGGAAGGTCAGGATACCTGGGTGAGAATTCCAGACGGAATCTGAAATGTCGAGCGATACGTTCACCACTGCCATGTTTCTCATCGCTTCGATCATAGCAGCCGCCGTTCTCCTGAACGCCGTATTTCCGGTTATCTACACCATGACCGGAACCTTCAGCCAATCATCTCACGAGGCGGACCAGCGGATCCGTACGGACATCAAGATCATCAACACCTACGCAAAATCGGGCACCGCCCAGATATGGATGAAGAATATCGGCACCAACCGCATCGCCTACAACGAGATCAATATGTCCGATGTGTTCATCGGAGCGCCCGGGGATTTCGAGAGTGTTCCCGTCAAAGTGGGTTCCCTGGGAGGCAATGGTTGGAGCTACCAGGTCCTGGAAGATACCAACTCCTGGTGGGAGTCCGGTGAAACCCTGCACCTGACCGTGGAGAGCGCAAAGATCCCGACCTCGAAAGGGGACATCGTTTACTTCCAGTTTGTGTCGGTAAATGGAGTGGTGCGGGCCTTAGAGTTTCCGGCGGGTGGTTGAGATGGGTACGGCATCCCTGGTGGCAACGGCAATCGGAATCCTTCTCCTGATCGTTACCGCGTATGTGCTGGCCGGAGGAACTCTTTCGGTCGCGGACGCCGTGGCCACGGCGGAGCGTGATGCCGCTGCGCAGCACGAATTGCGGATGCGTACCTCGATTCAGATCCTGAGCGCCCGTATGAATACCAACAGCTCTACTCTTCAGATCGATCTGGAGAATACGGGAAGCGAATTGATTGGAGATTTTGAACACACCGATGTCTACCTGATGCAGGATGGAACCCCGGTGCACTACTCCTATGGCAGCGGCACCGGATCCTGGTCGGTGTTGAGCATCGATCCCGATGAGATCCATCCTGGATATCTCGATCCCGGAGAGACAATGACCGCCTTAATCTCGTATGGTGGGTCTCCCCCTACCTGGTTTCAGGTAACGACCTCCTCCGGGGTGTCGGATTCCGATTACGTGTGAGAAACCCATGACCCGAAAAGCTCCCGAACTGGCGGACCTCCCGGGAGGATCCGATACCCGCATCCTTTCCACCGGGAACGCGGAGATCGACAAAAAGATAGCCGATGGCCTCCCGCTATCCTCCCTGACGCTTATCGAAGGGGAGAATGATACCGGAAAGAGTGTGCTCACCCAGCAGATCATCTGGGGGGCGATGAAACAGGGGATGAATGTCGATCTCTTCACCACCGAGAGCACGTCCAAGACCTTTATCTCGCAGATGGAATCGATGAGCCTGGACATCTCGGAATATTTCTCCTGGGGATACCTGCGGGTGTTCCCGCTTCATATCGTGGGCATCAAATGGAGCCGGGAGGAGATGGAAGGTACACTGCAGCGGGTGATCGACTTCATCCGCACCAGTCCGGCCGGGGTGATAGTGATTGATTCCCTCACCATGCTCACCGAGAATACCACCTCCGACACGGTGCTGACCTTTTTCACGAACTGCAAGAACCTGGTGGACTATGGAAAGACCATTCTGATCACCCTCCATCCCTATGCATTCGAGGAGGACACCCTGGTCCGCATCCGCTCCACCTGCGACGCTCACCTGGTGATGAAGAAGACCCAGCTGGGCAACAAGTACGTGATGCTCATGGAGGTAGTAAAAGTGCGGGGTGCACACAAAGCCACCGGGAATATTGTCAGTTTTGAGGTCCATCCCGGGTATGGAATGAAGATCATACCGGTTTCCATGGCGAAGATATGAGCTTTCTCACCCAGTCCGTCCGGTTCCCCTTCACTCCTGCGAAAAATGATGAGGGGAATGACTGCTATTCCAACCTCGAGGAATGTGCTCTATATCGGATGCTTCCGGCCAACGCAAAGGAGTACGTTCAGAAGAGTCCTCACCTGCTGGAATACCTCCACATCTTTCCGGTGGATACCTACGGTATACCTCTGTTCTTCTCCGAACTGAAACGGGATCTCAAGTCCATGAAAGAGCCCAACCTGATCTACCCGGCCAACGATGAGACCTTCATCCATATCCTTCCCGATCCCAACGATACACGAAATTTCTACATCCCCATCGAACCTTCGTTTCTGCACAATATATCGGAGTATCTTCCTCTGGTTGAGACGAAGCTGATCCGCCTCCTGGACGCCCTGGAGGACGACCCGGTGACCGAAAAAGAACGGGCCGACGTCATGCGGAAACTGATGTCCCAGGTACTCTACACGAAGAACGGAGAAGAGATTCCGTCCTCCCTCGCTTTAGGAGATCAGAAGAGACTGAAAACCAAGATCGTGGAGTTCCTGAATAAAGACTTGACCGCCAGTAAAGGCCAGAAAACGCAAGGCTCCTCCCCTTCGGTCCCCACCCTCTCCGATGGGCGCCTAGTGGTGAATTCGCAGCAGTACAAGGCGATCGAGTACATGATGGTGCGCGATAAAATCGAGATGGGGGCACTCAAACCCTTCATCTCGGACCGTTACATTGAAGATATCTCCTGCGATGGTGTGGGCCCCATCTTTGTCGAGCACAAGATCTTCAAAGGATTAAAATCGGTCATCGAATTCACCAAAGCGGAAGAGCTGGATCTCTTCGTGATCAAGCTGGCAGAGAAGATCAAGCGACCCCTCACCTACCGCAACCCGATTGTGGATGCCACCCTCCCGGATGGATCTCGTATTAACATCGTGTTTGGGACAGAGATCAGTAAGCACGGGAGCAATTTCACCATACGCAAAGCGATGGATGACCCGATCAGCGTTCTGCAGCTCATCGATTTCAAGACCTGCGATTACATGGTTGCCGCCTATCTCTGGGTCTGCCTCGAGAACGGAATGTCCCTGTTTATGAGCGGTGAGACAGCGAGTGGAAAGACCACCAGCCTGAATGCCATGACGGTGTTCCTCCCCGCAGAGAACAAGATCGTTACCATCGAGGATACACCGGAGCTGAAGGTCCCCCACAAGAACTGGACACGGGAGGTCTCCAAAGGGAAAGGCCGCGGAGAGGGAGAGGGATCCGAGGTAACCATGTTCGACCTGCTGAAGGCGGCTCTCCGTCAGCGGCCCAACCAGATCCTGGTCGGCGAGATTCGCGGGGTAGAGGGCTCGGTCGCGTTCTCTGCCATGCAGACCGGTCACCCGGTGATGAGCACCTTCCACGCGGCCTCCGTGGAGAAACTCATCCAGCGTCTCTGCGGCGATCCCATCAATATTCCCAAGACCTACGTAGATAACCTCAACATCGTCGTGATCCAGAGCGCGGTCAAACGGCCCACCGGAGAGACGGTTCGCAGGATGCTCTCCGTAAACGAGCTGCTGGGCTACAACCCGGAAACCGGCGGATTCTCCTTTGTGGAGATGTTCCACTGGAATCCCATCACCGATGCGTTTGATTTTACCGGAAGGGGTTCCAGTTATCTGCTCGAGGAGAAGGTCGCCACCCTGCTTGGGATACCCGAAAATAAAAAGGGGGATATCTACATAGAGATCGAGAAACGAGCCCGGATTCTGGAGCGGTTGCATAAGGCCGGCTACACCGGTTTCTACGACCTGTTCAACATGATGACCAAGATCAAAAAACAGGGTCTGACCCAGCTCGGAGGGTAAAGATGTTTGAACAGGCCCGGGAGTCCCTGCGGAGTAAGAATGCCGGGAAGCTCCCCTTTGAAGACCATCTTGGGGCTTTGAAAGATCTGGGTAAAAGACTCTCTGAAGACAAAAAGATGGGTGCCGATCTGCTCTTCATGAGCACCTACATGGCCTCCATCACCACCGCCGGAGTGACCCGGCCGGCGATCTTTGAGTATACATCCGGACGTACCGAATACGTCCCGGCGAAGTATGTGGAGAAGGTCCAGAACTACGTCATCCGGTGGAACTATAGCTATGTGGAAGCTCTGCTGATCGTGGCCGAGCGGATACAGAACGAGATGCTGCAGAGCATGTTCAACCGGTATGCGAACTCCATCGAATCGGGGGTTCCGGACGAGGACTTCCTGTCCAAGGAGCTCGGTACGATCCGCAGTGTGTACCGCAACACCTACGAACAGGGTCTGGAGATGCTGAAGAAATGGGGCGATGCCTACATCGCCATGCTTTTCTCCGCTTCCCTGATCGGGATCATCATCATGATCTCGGTGGCCATCTACTCTCCAGAGGGTATCGAATCGACCCTGAACATGTCTTATATGATCATTCTGGTGATCGCGATCTTCGGACTGGGGATCATGTACAAATCGGTGCCAGAGGATGAACGGACCCATCATATGGGGGTCTGGGAGTCACGGGAGCAGGGGGTCATCCATCGTATGGAACGGATAGTCCTTCCTCTGATCGCATTCGCCTGTGTCGCCCTTCTCCTGATCGGGTCCAATTTTGGATCGGTCTTTCTTCTCGCGGGAGTTCTCCTGGCCCCCCTGGGTTTGATCGGATACATCGATGATGCCAACATCATCAAACGGGACCGTGACTTCTCTACCTTTATCCGCAGCCTTGGGGCGGTGATGGGCGGAAAGGGGATCACCACCATCTACGCCATGGCTGAGGTGGACCGGGAGTCGCTTCCCCACCTGAAACCCCATATCGATTCGGTCTATTCCAAACTGAACCTGGGACTCAGCGAGGTGTTGAGCTGGGAGCGGTTTGTGGGCGAGACCGGGAGTAATCTGATTTACAAGTACATGAACATCTTCCGCGATGCGGTGGAACTGGGTGGAACCCCGGACACCATCGGGCAGATCGTGGGCACTTCGGTGCTGGAACAGGTACTCCTCCGGGAGAAGCGGGAGATGTTTTCCAAGGGATTCATTGTGCTCCTTGTACCCATGCATGCGGCCATGGTGGGGATCTTTCTCTTCCTTTTCTATGTCATGCTCACCATGTCCAAGGCGATTACCACGGTCATGACCGCATACGGGGATTCATCCTCTGCACTTTCCGGCGAATCAATGGGAGGAATGGGCAGCATGAATCTGTTCGTGAATTTTCCGGAAGCCCAGATGGGTTCGTATGTCGTGATCATTCTGCTGATCATCACCGTCTCCAACATCGTGGCCGGCAAGATTGTCGCAGGGGGAGATCGATATATGTTCTACTTCTTTGCCAGCCTGCTCTGCACGATTACCGGGTTGCTCTATGTGCTCGCTCCTATCGTGGTGAATTCGTTCTTTACCATACCCGTGATGGGGGGATAACCATGAGACCAGAAAAACGTCGGTACATACTCATGATTTCGGTGATCGGAGCCGGGCTGGTACTGATCCTGCTGGATGCACCGCCATTCCTGCTGATTATCGGGACCGTGATGGTGGGATTCCTGACCCTCCTGCTCACAGGAGCCATCCGTATCGGGAAGGAATCCCCGGGCAGGGATTCCTCTACGGTATTCGTGGAACCTTCCCGGATTGGGCGTGTCCCGGGAATAGTGAAAAAACCCGGCCCGGCATCGAACGCAGAACGTACGAAGCCGAAGATATCCCTGAAGAGAGTACCGGCTCTTATCCGTTCTCTTGTGGAGGGACGCCACAGAGAGGACCGCACCCGTTCGGATCCTGTTGAGAAGGTAAAGAACATCGATCGGATGCTGGACTCCCTTGCTCCCACGACATCCGCTGCCCCCGCCTCCCCCACCCCGGGAACGGCGACTTCGTCCTCAGAGGGAATGCCAGGGTTGGGTCTCGAGCCGCTCCGGGAGCTATCCACGGCACAGATGGAGGACGATCTGCTGATCCCGGATCCGGGAGAGGACCTGACCTACACCAAGGGAGAGAAAGATTCCGTGGCACATTTCGACCTCGATGCCGAAACCACCGTTCCTTTTGATGCGAATGATGGTGCAACCGGGGTGGAGAACGTTCTGAAGTCTCAGGAGGGGGGTGTATCGGAGCTCGAGAACCTCGGTGATATGGACGTATCCATGGATTCCCTGGAAAACCTCGATCTGGATGCCGAGAACCTGATTGCACCAAATGAGTCTCCGCCGGTCCAGAATCCAAAAATCCCCTCTCCGGACGGCATTCCGAATCCGGGTGGAGTGCCGGTTCCGCCCTCGAATCCCCGAATTTCATCCCCGATTTCTAAAACAGAAGAGAGGATGACGTTCCCCCTGGAAAACACGAAAGGGGACGATTTCCTGGCTGCCCTTAAAACGGATATGACTCAGGTACGGAAGCCCATAGATCTGAGCCTGTTACGGGATCTCAAAGAGGAAAAACCGAAGGCAGAGGACCTTGAGAAGGAGCTGGAGCATATTTCAAACC
>JBAIXL010000085.1:0-2581 GCA_037916685.1 Methanolinea tarda | reverse complement strand
TCAGCGAGGAATTGTTTGGCCCGGTGCTCCCTATCCGCACCTTCTCAACTCTGGAAGAAGCCATCCAAATGTCCAATCATTCCCGTTTTGGCCTGGGAGCCTCGGTTTGGACGAATGACCTGGCGGTCGTCCGGACTGTGTTTCGGCGTGTTGAGGCGGGTATGGTCTGGGTGAATCGTCATTTAACCGTTCCCCCGGAGATTCCCTTCGGGGGTGTGAAAGAGAGTGGTCTGGGGAGGGAGAACGGTGTGGAGGCCCTGAGGCATTACACTCGTACCAAGTCGTTGTTCCTTTCCGGTTAGGAGTGAACCGTTACCTCACGTATATGGATTTTCCGTATTTCACGAATGTTCCCGTTCGAACCTCATCATATGTCTTTCGGAGTTCCTCTTCCGTATTCATCACGATAGAGCCGCCCCAGGCGACGGGTTCATTGAGGGGTCTTGCAGCCATATACAGCAGGCGACTTCCCTCGGATCCGGCCTCGATGGCCACTTCGTCCCCTTCTCCATATAAAACCGCGTGGCGGGGTCGTACACGCGCCTCCCGTTTGTACTGGTAGTCGCTCTCTCCCTGGATCTCGTGGATATAGGGTTCCCGCTTATCATCGAAGAAGGCACCTCCCTCTATCACCTACGCGACCACCGTATGTTCCGAACCTACTTGATGAGAAAAGGTCCCCTCGGGAGGGAGCGTAACATCAAAGAACTGGGGATCGGTCACGATTCCCTGTACCGGCCCCTGTACATTCTTCATGGACCCTGCAATCACCCTGACCTCCCCATCCGAATCCAGAGTAACTCTAGGGATTTCGGTGTTCCGGATCTCCCGGTACCTTGGATTCATCATCTTCTCAGACGCGGGCAGATTCAACCACACCTGATAGCCGTGTACAGCCCCCGTTTTATCTCCTTTGGGCATTTCCTGGTGGATAATTCCATTTCCGGCGGTCATCCATTGTACATCCCCTTCCTGGATAATTCCCGTATTTCCCAGACTATCCTTGTGTTCAACGCTTCCTCGAAGGACATAGGTGATGGTCTCAAATCCGCGGTGAGGGTGGAAAGGGAATCCGGGAAGATAATTTTCAGGAGAATCGGAGGCAAACTCATCCAGCAGGAGAAACGGATCCATTTCAGGAACATGAGATAATCCAAAGGCACGGTAGACCAGGACCCCCGCCCCTTCCATGGTGGGATGACCCTTAAAGATCGTATGGAGGGTTCTTAAAGTCATGGCTGCTCCGGCTCCTACAAGACACGATCTCCAAATTAATGCTTTCGCCAGCCGGAGCGGGACATACAGAGTATTAAAATCTCCTGGGATTTCATAGCGCAGAGGATGAAAAGCAGGGACTGATATCCCGTTCCTGTACCGATCTAGGGAAGGGAGATGTACAGCGGTTTTTACCGCACAATTTTAATACGCCCGGGTGCAACACGTTCACCTTGAACGGAGTCTGAGTCTCATGAACTACGAGATCAAATACCAGCCTTCCTACGCGATGCTTGTGGTGCATCTATCGCCCGGAGAGACGATCACGGCCGAAGCAGGTTCCATGACCTACATGAACCGGTTCATCGAAGTCCATACCCGGATGCGGGAGAAAGGGATCCTGGGAACCCTCGGCATTTCTCTCATCGGTAAACAATCATTTTTTGTGAATGACTTCACTGCCACAGAGGGGGAGGGGGAAGCAGGATTTGTCGCCGCACCGGTGGGGGATATCAAAGAACTCGCCATCACACCGGCCGAAGGGATGATCATCCAGAAGGCATCCTACATCGCCTCCACCCCGGATGTAGAATTGAATATCGAATGGCAGGGATTCACGCGGGGGCTGTTTGGGCAGGGAATATTCATGATCAAGGTCTCCGGTAAGGGAACCCTGTTCATCAACACGTTCGGGGCGATCGATCAACATGATCTCGGACCGGGAGAATCTCTAACGGTGGACAACTTTCACCTGGTCGCCTTCTCGGATACCTGCCAGTATTCGGTGCATAAATTCGGCGGCCTTAAAGAGACCTTACTGGGGGGAGAAGGTCTGGTCACCGAGATCACCGGCCCGGGAAAAATATTTATCCAGACTAAAAATCTGCGGGAGTTCACGGATTGGATCTGGCAGTTGATCGAACCAAAGATTCCTGCCCGGTCCCGATAAGTCGAGGATCTGGAAAAGGAGATCAACAGGAACAACGGGGATACCCCATCACTTTTCTCTGTTCGGACCCGGGCCGACCACAATTCTATTGCCACGTCCCTTGCATCAGAGGGTTAAAAAAACAACCGCCTATCTCGCTTTTCGTAAAATGGGCACAGGAAAAGCTTTTATAACATACTGATGATGTTGAAGAGAGGTTATTATGCCGATCTCGAAAGATGAATTTGAAAAGGGCAGGACCACCAAGACCATCACATCGATGGTGGAGGAACTGCTCCAGAACAACCCCTCGCAGGCGTACACGGTGGGAGATATCATCGATGAGGTCTACGGAAAACCCGCCAGTACCCCGATGATCATGTTGCAATATGCGATCAATTTTCTCCCCATCAACGCCGCACTGGATGCACTGATCAA
>JBAIXL010000084.1:0-2551 GCA_037916685.1 Methanolinea tarda | reverse complement strand
GCGTACCGGATGCCCCTTCCACCACCGGGATCGCCCGGCAGAGCATCTCTCCGACACAGTCGCAGGGTTTCACCTCTTCGCCCAAGTACGAGAGCGCGATCGCATGGGGCGGATGGGCGTGCACGATCGCACCGGCCCGGGTGATGCGATAGATCTCCCGGTGAACCACGGTTTCCCGGGATGCGTCTTCGGGCACCTCCCCCTCCAGGGGTACAAACACCAGGGATCCCGGACCGTCGAGGTACGCATACTTTCGTTTGATAAAAAACCCCGCCCCGTCCCGCACACTCAGGTTTCCGAAATTCGCGCTGACCAGCCTGTCTGCGTGCAGCCGTCTTCCTATCCGTTCGGCCTCGCGATCCCGCATTCACCGCACCTCTTTTTACTACAATACTGCTTCGCGTGTTCGACGAACCGTGCATGCACGCCGCGAAGGAAAGGCACTTCCGCGGGGAGATGCCTCTCCAGATACCTCTTCAGCCGTTCTCCCCGCTCTTTGATGCCGGCGCAGTCACAGATCCGTTCCGTATACCGGTCCACGACCAGAGTCGGCTTCCCAAGCCCGAAACAGAGGATACTGTCGGCCGTTTCGGGACCGATCCCCGGCACGTTCAATAACTCCGCTCTCAGGATGGGGAGCGGGCAGGCGGACATTGCCGTCAGGCCTCCATGCCGTTCGATGACTAGCTGGGTAAGAGCCTTCAGCCGCCGCGTTTTTACCCGGTAGAAACCGGACGAACGAATGGCTTCCTCGATCTCTGCCTCGGGTGCCTGATGTATCCTCTGCAGGTCGCACAATCCTTTTTCCCTCAGTCGCGCCAGTGCCCGTTCTACATTCTCCCAGCGGGTCTGCTGGGTGAGGATCGCTCCGATCACGACCTCGTCACCCTGCCCCGGCCACCATCCCTCGAGATCTCCATGGACCGAGAGGGCTCCCAGCACCCGGTCTATCGGTTCAGGTATATCGGACTCCGGCATCTTTCATGCGGCTGAAACGGCCGATGTTTAACAGAAGAGGGGTGAGACTCTCGATCAGGGGTGCCACGGCGAGGGGACCCGCATCGACAGCTTTCAGGTGAGGTATGCCTTCGATCACCGACCGTACGGTCTGTTTCGTCTCCTCATCGTCCCCGCACATTGCCACGGAGTAATCGAGAGGATCTTCGAGGTCCCTCCACCGGTTGGCCGCGATGTTGTTGAAGGCCACGCAGAGCCGTGCCTCGGCGGGCAGCAACGTCCGGGCCAGCATTCCGGCCGATCCTTCCGGAGGGGGTACAAAGGAGAAATATGCTCCGGTTTTCTCGATCGGATTCACCGGGCTGACCACGATCTTTCCCTCCAGTCCCTGCAGTTCCTGAAGGGTGGAGACCAGAAATTTGAAGGGAATGGCCAGGATCACCAGTTCCGCAAAATCAACCGTCTCCTGGTTGGTCTTGCCAATAAGAGAGCAGGAAATGCCCCGCTTCGCGAGAATGTCTTCGCATTCCTCACAACAGACTCTGGCCTTCTCGGTTTCACGGGAGCCAATCACGACCGTATGGGAGGGGGCCATGCGGAGGGCCATCCCCTCTCCGATTCCCCCGGTCCCTCCGATGATGCCGATTCTCACGTCAGTCCACCAGCGGTTTCAGGATCGATTCCAGGGTACTGGTGTCCGTCAGCCCTTCCAACCTTCGCACCACCCTTCCATCCTTCTCGATGACCAGAGTGGGGACAACCTGGATGGAGTACTTATTGGCCAGGTCCATATGCTGATCCACATTGATCTTTCTGACCTCCACAGCGTCTCCCATCCGTTTCTTGAGTTCATCAATCCGTGGGGTCTGCAATCTGCAGGGCCCGCACCAGTCCGCGTAAAAATCGAACAAAACCGGTTTTCCCATATGCGTACACTCTCCAACGGAACGTATGATAACGATGATCGTCTATCTCCGTGATGCAATAAGGTCACTCTCCACTTTCTCGTCCCATGACCAAAAAGTGAGCGACCTGTATGTTCCATCCATTAGCGTTCGGAAATAAAAAAGATACCACAATTGCCTTATGCAAATCCCTCATCCTCCACTTCCTCCACGGGTTCGACCGGGACTCGCCTTGAATAATGGCGTCGATTCTGTGTCCATTGCAACAGATTCTCGAGCTCTCGGATTCGTTTCTCGAGATCCCCCACCATATCGGAACGATCATGTCGATTGTATACGGCAAGAAAGGCTCGTAACTGATCCAGTTCTCGGTTGATTTGCGCAGTCGAAAACATTCGCATACCCGATCCTCCTTCTGTTCAACCGTTCCGTGTCCCTGCTATTTATGTTCCTCAAATAGCCCGGGTTAGAACGACGAACCGTACGGTTCAAGACCGGTAATCGCTTGCCCTGATGGATCGCCCGATCTTTGATCTTTCCTTCGAGCCACGAACCTTTTATCCAGGCCCCGTGCAGATTCTCGGCGCATCGATACTGCACAGGATACTACGATCAAGACATCATGGCATGGGAGTGAGTCAACCGAGTAGATACTCTTCAGGGGTGTGAAGGTGAAGGTACGGGCACGT
>JBAIXL010000083.1:0-8906 GCA_037916685.1 Methanolinea tarda | reverse complement strand
CCGCAGCCACGGAGTGGTGCGGGATCTCGCCCCCCACTGTGAGCGTCTGGTCGTGGATGCGGACGCCCCGCGCCGGCCCCTTCCGGTGGGGGCCTCTACCATCTACACGCCTCACGCGGGGGAGTTCCGCAGGATCACCCGCAGAGTCGCACCCCCGGACCTGGTCCGCAGGGCCAGAATGGTACGCTCCGCGTCCGAATCCGGGGTGATGCTGCTCAAAGGAGAAGTGGATGTGATCTCGGACGGGGCCCGGGTCCGCTTCAACCGCACCGGGGGGCCAGGGATGACCGTCGGAGGAACCGGGGACGTGCTGGCGGGGGTCACCGGAGCCCTGTTCTGCCGCCTTCCTGCCTTTGAGGCGGCCTGTGTTGCTGCCTACGTTAACGGGAAGGCCGGGGAAGTGGCAGAAGCCCGGTACGGGGACGGGATGACCGCCAGTGACATGCTGGCCGGGATCCCATCCTGTCTCTTTGGAGGGGTCGGACCATGACCGAGTTCACCCACATCACCGGAGAGAGAGTGCGCATGGTCGACGTCTCGGAGAAAAAGGAGGTGCTCCGGGAGGCGATCGCCCGGGGAAGGATCTGTCTTCGCCAGGAGACCCTGCGGGCGATCCAGGAGGGGACCGTGGTGAAGGGAAACGTCCTGGCCACCGCGAGGGTGGCGGCGACGCTGGCGGTGAAGCAGACCCCGACCCTGATCCCGCTCTGCCATCAGATCCCCCTGTCCGCCATCGACGTGGACTTCTCCTATGAAAACGGCTGCATCGAGGCGGAGGTCCGGGTACGCTCCACGGGCCGGACCGGGGTGGAGATGGAGGCCCTGACCGGGGTCTCGGTAGCCCTGCTCACCATCTGGGATATGGTAAAATCCGCGGAGAAAGATGAACACGGGCAGTACCCCTTCACCCGCATCGCCGACATCCATGTGGTAGAAAAGAAAAAAGGGACCTGATCCGATCCTGTACCCTTTATTCAGGACCAAATGATCCCGTACCGGTTCCCCGCAGCCCATTGCTTTAATACCGAATCCATCGAACCATATAGAGCACGGGATTCTGTCCCGAAAGGAATGTAGCTCTATTGTAGCTGAACCTTGAGGTGAATCGAGTCAAATGGCCAAATCAATGTACGCCTATGTCAGGGACGCCTGGAAGAAACCGGAACGGACCGGGGTCCAGGCGCTTCTCTGGAGCCGGATGCAGCAGTGGCGCCGGGAGGGCACCGTGGTACGGGTGGATCGCCCGACCCGGATCGACCGCGCCCGGGCACTCGGCTATCGCGCCAAGCAGGGGATCATCATGGCACGGGTGAAGGTCCGCCGTGGGGGGAGGAGAGCCTCCCGGTATGTGCGGGGCCGCCGTACCGCCCATATGGGCATCCGCCACAAAACCCCGGCCAAGAGCCTGCAGCGCATCGCCGAGGAGCGATCCTCCCGAAAATTCCCGAACATGGAGGCACTGAACTCCTACTGGGTAGGGGAGGACGGAAAACACCGCTGGTATGAAGTGATCATGGTGGATCCCTTCCATCCGGCCATCCTCTCGGATGCACGCCTCTCCTGGCTCGCCGATCCCGCTCACCGGGGACGGGCGGAGCGGGGTAAGACCAGCGCAGGCCATAAGGGACGGGGAATGCGCGGAAAGGGACGGGGAACGGAGAAAAACCGGCCCAGCATTCGTTCCCACGCCAACAAGGGAAAATAACTTTTCAATTTTTTCACTCCTATGAAGTGTACGGACGGGTGCATCTTCCCCTATCCGAAAGGAGATTCCTCTCTTTTCCGCATGCTGGGGGAGGCACGGGAACTGCAGTTTGACAGCTGTGTGGCGGTTACCGATGCCCCCCTGCCTTCGGACCTGCCCCTGCCCACCCTCCGGGGCGCGATTCTCAACGAGGATTCGGTGCGTGCGGTGATGAACCGGATGCGAAAAGTCCCGGCCGATGTACATCTGCGGATGGTGGAGGCCCGGGACGCGGCCTTCAACCGGGGCGTTCTCTCCCTGAACGGTGTGCAGGTGCTTCGGGGGATACACCACGCTCCCTCCCGCTCGTTCGACCCGGTCAGCGCCCGCCTTGCCGCCCGCCATGGGGTGGCGGTGGATCTCGACCTTTCTCCTCTGATCTTTGAGCGAAGAGGTGGACGTCAGAGAGCCCTGCAGCGGTATGAGGATGTGCTGCAGCTCGCACGACGTATCCAGTTTCCCCTTACCCTGTCCTCGAGCGCCCGGTCCATCCTCGGCCAGCGATCGGTACGGGAGACGATCGCTCTCTGCTCCCTGTTCGGTATGGATCCGGAAGAGGTACGGGAGGCACTCGCGACGTATGGAATCCTGCAGGAACGGAACGGTCCGGTGCGGGTGGTAGAATGAGGCCGAGACCTCCCTCCTTCCGGGTCAAGAAACGGTATGTGCTCGCCCGGATTATTCCTCCCTGGAGAGCGGCGGAAGGGCGGGCTCTCGCCGCAGCGGTGCAGGATGCGGCCACCGCACTCTGGGGGGACGCGAGGACCTCCCTGATGCAGCCGGCCGTAATCCAGGTGGAACGAGACCAGGTGATCCTGCGCTGCCGCCGCGGAACGGAACGCGATCTGGTCACCGCCCTGGCCACCATTACGGCAGCCGGGGATGTTCCTCTGGCCCTGCGCCCCGTGGCGATCAGCGGAACGATTCTTACCCTCAAGGAACGGGGGGCCCGGCTCCATATCGAGACCCGGGAGGAGGAACGGACCCTGCCGGGCCGTATCTGCCGGGCGTTCTGCTATCAAGGTCATAAGGTTGATTTATTAGAAAGGGGAATTAAAGGTCAGAACGTAGTATTTTTCACAGAAGAGGATATTGAGGAGTTGTAATGCAACCACAGTACCAGATGGGATATGATCGGGCTATTACTGTTTTTAGCCCGGACGGAAGACTGTATCAGGTGGAATACGCCCGCGAGGCCGTGAAGCGGGGTACCACCGCGGTTGGGCTGAAATACCGGGATGGGGTGGTGCTCATCGTGGACAAGCGGGTCACCACCCGGTTGCTGGAGGCGGCCTCCATCGAGAAGATTTTCAAGATCGATGTGCACATCGGCATGGCTTCCTCGGGACTGGTCGGCGATGCCCGTTCGCTGGTGGACCGGGCCCGTATCGAATGCCAGATCAACCGGGTCTCCTACGATGAACCGATAGACGTAGAGACCCTCTCCAAGAAGCTCTGCGATCACATGCAGGTCTACACCATGTTCGGAGGAGCCCGTCCCTACGGAAGCGCCCTTCTCATCGCCGGAGTGAACGGCGACCAGGGGCGGCTGTTTGAGACCGATCCCTCCGGGACCCTGCTGGAGTACAAGGCCACTGGGATCGGGACCGGCCGTCCCGCGGTGATGAAGGTCTTCGAAGAGGAGTACAACGAGTCGGCGAGCCTGGAAGAGGCGGCCATCCTGGGATTGAAAGCCCTTCACGCCGCGACGGAAGGAAAGCTGGATGTGAATACGGTGGAGATGGGATTTGTCGATGTCTCCACCCACTCATTCCGCAAGATGGAGCGGGATGAGGTGGAGCCGTTCATCAACAAGTTCTCACAGTGAGATCATGATCCCTCTGGACAGGGCGGTGGTAGCCCGGCTGGAGAGCCACGGGGAACGGTTCGAGATCCTGGTGGATCCCGACCTGGCCTACAAGATCCGCAAGGGCGAAGCGATGGATATCGAAGACGCGGTGGCCGCCATCCATATCTTCGAGAACGCCGGCCGGGGGGAACGGGCGGCGGACGAAGCCCTGATAAAGGTCTTCCACACCACCGAATTCGAGCCGATCGCCCGCCGGATCATCGAAAAGGGCGAGATCCACCTGACCGCGGAACAGCGCCGTCAGCTGATCCAGAATAAACGCCAGCAGGTGGTGAATTTCATCGCCCGGCACGCCCTGAATCCGCAGACCGGACTTCCGCATCCACCGGCCCGCATCGAGGCGGCCATGGAAGAGGCCCGGGTGAACATCGATCCCTTCCACTCCCTGGATGACCTGGTGAAGGACACCATGAAGGCCATCCGCCCCCTCATCCCTATCCGCTTCGAAGAGGTGCGGGTGGCGGTGAAGATCCCGGCGGACCAGGCACCGAGGGCCTACGGGGAGATCCAGAAACGCTGGACCATCGAGAAAGAGGAGTGGCAGAAAGACGGATCCTGGATCGGGGTCCTTCGTCTTCCCGGCGGGATGCAGGATGAGCTGTTCGCCGAGGTGAACCGGGTCTCCAAGGGGAATGGTGAGATCCGCCTGCTCGGACGCGTCATCTGATAACTATATAAACCGAGAAACGCAACATTTGTGGACATAGCGGGGTAACAAGATGGCAGCCGCGAGAAAGAGATCAAAGGGAAAAGTAACGGGCAGTTCGGGACGATTCGGCGCGAGATATGGAAGATTCATCCGGAAGAGAGTCAGCGATATGGAGAAGATCTCCCGTGCCACCCATCTCTGCCCCCGATGCGACCAGGTGTCCGTCAAGAGGCAGGGAACCGGTATCTGGGAGTGTCGCAAGTGCGGATTCAAGTTTGCCGGAGGCGCATATGCCCCGGAGACCCCCGCACGGCGCATGGCCCAGCGCTCCATCGAACGGCCGGAAGTGAAGGGAGAATAAATGCCCGCCACCTACAAGTGTGCCCGCTGCAAACACAAGGTCGAGATCGACGTAAACGTCCGCTGCCCCTATTGCGGACACCGTATCCTGTTCAAGGAACGCGGTGCCGGGATCAAGGACCTCAAGGCCCGATAATCATACTTTCTTTCATTTTTTGACCGGATAACCCGGAATTCCTGCGGCCTCGAGTCACACCATACGGTTTATGTGATTGGTATGCATACATACACCGGCAGTTCAGCCCATTGACAGCCTACCAGTGCAGAACGGGTGAATTCGGGTGCACGAAGCCATATTTCGAATCGACCACGAACATGCCCGCCACCTGTTTGAGGCCCTGAAACCGGAGGAGAACGGCGAAGCCGGGCCCCGCACCACCACCCAGGTGTGGCTGGAGGGGGAGACGACGCTGGTCCTCTCGGTACAGGCCTCCGATATTCCTGCACTGCGGGCCGCACTCAACATGTGGCTCCGTCTGATCAATGTGGCGTACGAGATGCAGGAGTTAGTATCCCATGGATAATATCCCGATGAAAGTGCAGAACCAGATCGCCATGCTGCAGCAGCTACAGCAGCAGCTCCAGGCGGTCATCACCCAGAAGGCTCAGTACGACCTTACGATCCGGGAAGCCAAGAGAGCACAGGAGGCGCTCAAGGACCTTCCCGAGGATGCCGAGGTGTTTATGAATATCGGTACGGTCCTCATCCAGCAGCAGAAGGCAAAGGTCGAGGCATCGCTCACCGAGAAGATTGAGACCCTGGAGGTTCGCATCAAGTCGATGGAGAAACAGGAGAAGGCGATGCAGACCAAGTTCGAGCAGCTCTCTGCCCAGGTAAAAGAGGCGCTGGAGGGGAAGAAACCCTCCCTGCCTACCTCATGATCCTTTTTCTATCCGGTACATCAGGTTAATTGCCCGCACCATCGCTTCCACGGAGGCGATCACGATATCGTCACCCGAGGAGCTGGCATCAAAGATCCGTCCCTGGGGATCCTCGATGGCGATGGTCACGTGTCCGATCGCATCCGATCCGCCGGAGATCGCCTCGATACGAAACTCCTTTAACAGCACCGGCGCGGGCAGGATGCCCAGGATGGCTTTCATGGCCGCATCGACCGGACCGTTGCCCACACTGCTGAACAGGTGCTCCTCCCCGTTGACCCGGGCCTGGATGCTGGCCGTGGGGATCACGTGATTGCCGGTGATCACCGCGATGTTGTCCAGCGAGAGTTTCTTGTTCTCGACGGTCCCCCCCATGACGCTGTCCGCGATCTCATAGAGATCGGCATCGGTGAGGCGTTTGCCCTTCCCCGCGATGAACTTGATCTTTTCCACGATCTCGTCCAGCTGCTCCTCGCTCGGATTCAGGCGTGCCTCCAGCAGCAGCTGGCGGACCGCGTGCCTTCCCGTATGTTTGCCTACCTTGATCCGGCGGCGATGGCCTACCATCTCCGGGGTCATGATGCCCGGTTCAAAGGTCTGGGAGCAGGCGATCACCCCATGGGAATGAATTCCGCTCTCGTGGGCGAACGCATTCTCCCCTACGATGGGCTGGGTGGGAAGCAGGCTGATCCCGGAGTATCGCGAGACCAGCCGTGAGGTCTCTACCAGACGCTCCAGTCGGATGCCGGTGGAGATGCCGTAGATGGACTGTAAGGACATCACGGTCTGGGAGAGATCCGCGTTACCCGCCCGCTCACCCAGTCCGTTTACCGTCACCTGCACCTGCGAGGCACCGCCTTCCACCGCGGCCAGAGTATTGGCCACGGCCAGTCCGAAGTCGTTGTGACAGTGGACATCGATGGGCACCTTGATCTCCCGGGTGATGTTGCCGATCAGCACCCGCATCGCGGATGGGGAGATCACCCCCACCGTATCCGGGATATTCAGGATGGTCGCCCCTGCCTCCACCGCGGTGTTCAGCACCTGGTAGAGGTACTCCCAGTCCGTACGGGTCGCATCCATGGCCGAGAACATCACCTGATCACATCGCTCCCGGGCATAGGAGACGATCTCATGGCTCGAGGAGAGAACCTCCTCACGGCTCTTTTTTATGGTGTGGATCCGCTGCACATCCGAGGTGGGTATGAAGACATGTATCATATCCACCCCGCAATCCAGACAGGCATCCACGTCGTTTTTGAGCATCCGTGCGAGGCCGCACACCGATGCTTTTAGACCCAGGCCGGCGATGGCCTTGACGGTTTCAAATTCGCCTCGGGAAGATGCCGGAAAGCCTCCTTCGATGACATGAACACCGATGTCGGAGAGCTGCCGGGCTATCTCGAATTTCTGCTCCAGAGTGAAGGAGATACCGGGGGTCTGCTCACCATCCCGAAGGGTGGTGTCGAAAACAGTGATGGTCGAACGTGCGTTACTGGGGAGGAAGAAGACAATACCCCACGTCAGTCGTTTCGTGTTGCATGCTGTTACTGTTTGCCGCTGCTATTATAAAAAATCGCGGGTAAAAAGAGGCCAGGAATCGCCCCGGGTGCGAGAGCGATATGTTTAATAAGTGATTTTTCTAATATTAGAGGGCACTTACCCGCCTTAACTCAGCCTGGTAGAGTGCGCGGCTGTAGTATGGTTTACCGTTTCAGGTAACTGCGCGGCTACCGCGATGTCCCCGGTTCGAATCCGGGAGGCGGGACATCCTTGAGTGAAGTGCCCAGGTAGTGTAGCGGCCTATCATGCGGGCCTGTCACGCCCGCGACACGGATTCGAATTCCGTCCTGGGCGTTCAATTCTCTCTTCATCTCCCGGATTTCTTTTCGTCTTTTCGAAACCTATGAAAAGGACGCTCGATCCTTCCCTCTGTCTGAGATCCCCTGAGGCATGTATCTCTGTTTGTTCGCATACCGGACTCCTGGTCGGTGGCGTCTATGGCATGCGTGAGGTGGGGATAGGGTCCAACGGGCCCGTGCGAAATTCTTCATGAATCCGTCACCATGTGGAGGGAAGACTCCACAGGAGTCTCTCCTGCTCGCTACGATCGTATCAGCACGAATCGTAACCTGTCGTGGCCAACCGGTTCTGCTCCTCGACCTGCACCTCGAAGCGGAAAAGAACGGAATATCCGGTGTATTCCACACAAGACCGGAACGGGAACGTTCAACTTTTAAGGAAGAACTTCGTACAGAATGATCAGGATCATACTATGGACAAAACCGGAGTTGCATCACTGGTTATTGGCATTATCCTGCTCGCACTGGGCGGATGGGGTGTCTGGGTGTATCTTGGTCAGGTAATTCTCTTTATTCAGGGTGTCATCGGCATCATTGCCATCCTGATCGGGATTTTCCTGGTGATCTTTGGCGTGCTGATGATCCGGGAATAACTCATTTTCCCGACCTGGCCAGACATTCTGTCGCCCCCCATCGCACCTGTTTTTCTCGATTCAGACATCCCGAGGGACCCGACTCTACCTCTTATAGATGATATATAAATATATTCATTGAAATAAGGAGTCGATTGATACCTAATTAACCAAATATTTAATATATGACAATTAAGTCTAAAAATAATTTAATTAAACAATTTTCTAAATTGAGAAATATTTTTATACTAATAAATATTATACAATATTTGTCAGGGGAGTGCGGCTTCCCTGAGCAACTGGTGGAAAGCCATGAACAGGAAGAACGTCTCCGGATTAACATGTGCGGGCATCATTTCCGGGTGTATTCTTTCCTACGGGGCGGCATTCCGTGACCTCTATACTGCGTTACGTACCATATCGGGTAATTTCGTTTTCAAAGGGGTACATGTCCTTAACTTCGTTCTGGCTGTAGCAAACTGGGATTCAGGAAATACAATCATCTCCCGAGAACAACCAATCCTCCCTATCTCGATCATCCTTGGCAAAAGGTGGGCACGATACATATCAATACGCTCGGGCATAGTTCACATGCAGATGGCTGCGGTGTAGAGCACGGCAGGACTTCCCACCAGTCTTTTCTTAAGTGACAAACGAGTTTCAGGAAGAGAATATTTACTTCGGTTCTTTGCCATAGATCCGGTATGGATACATCCCCGCACCGAACCGGATCGAGCACCCCGGATGAGATCAAGATGCTTATCGCAGGTCTCCACGCTCCGTGTAAGGAGGATCGGGCCAAAGCGGCCCGCCGATTGGGAGCGGCCGGTACCCGGGCGTTACCCGGCCTCCTGGAGACGCTTGCAGATCCCGACTGGGTGATACGGTACCGGGCGGTGGAAGCCCTGGCATGGATCTCGGATCCCGCCGTGGATCCCGTTCTGGTCTGTTCTCTCTCGGACGATCG
>JBAIXL010000082.1:0-15075 GCA_037916685.1 Methanolinea tarda | reverse complement strand
CTGGTGAGTTTCCCGGCGTTGAGTCCGATTAAACCGCAGGCTCCACCCGTTGTGGTGCTCCCCCGCCAATTCCTTTAAGTTTCAGCCTTGCGACCGTACTTCCCAGGCGGCACGTTTCACGATTTCTCTTCGGCACCTCAGTGACTCGTGGTCACTGATACACCTAACGCGCATCGTTTACAGCTGGGACTACCCGGGTATCTAATCCGGTTTGCTCCCCCAGCTTTCGTCCCTCACTGTCGGAGCCGTTCTGGTGAGACGCCTTCGCCACAGGTGGTCCCCCGAGGATTACAGGATTTCACTCCTACCCCCGGAGTACCTCTCACCTCCCCCGGTCCCGAGATTGCCAGTATCTCCTGAACGCCTGACGGTTGAGCCGGCAGATTTCCCAGGAGACTTAACAACCCAGCTACGGACGCTTTAAGCCCAGTAATAGTGGCCACCACTCGAGCCGCCGGTATTACCGCGGCGGCTGGCACCGGTCTTGCCCGGCCCTTTCTCAAGATGTTTTTTGGACATCTTAACAGCCTGCGTATACAGGCACTCGGGGTCCCCTTATCACGATTGCTCGCATTGTAAAGTTTTCGCGCCTGCTGCGCCCCGTAGGGCCTGGATTCATGTCTCAGAATCCATCTCCGGGCTCTTGCTCCCACAACCCGTACCGATTATCGGCTTGTTGGGCCGTTACCCCAACAACAACCTAATCGGCCGCAGACTCATCCTGAGGCGCCGGAGCTTTGGGTTATAGCGTATTCCAACCTCTATAACCTATGGGGTATTATCCCCAGTTTCCCGGGGTTATCCCCCTCCTCAGGGTAGATTATCCACGTGTTACTGAGCAGTACGCCGAGGGCTTAACCCCTCTCGACTCGCATGGCTTAGTCGAACCCCGATAGCAGTGACCTCTGGCAGGATCAACCAGAATTTTTGGTTGCACACTATCTTACACTAATGAGGAATTAGCGGTTACCAAGCAGATTTCCGCATCGTCTGTGCCAACGTCAAAATCGACACCGTCAAAACGGTCTTCGTCAATTTTCCATCGAAAGGGATCACTAATGTATCCCTTATTTCCTTATATTTGTTGCGATTATTCAGAGGGCGCCCGAATATACCGAGCGCCCGCATCATTTCTGGGATTTGTGGTTCTTTGCATCGACCGGCCGCCGGCCGGTCGTGTGAATTCTGTGCCTTACTTTGTAGGAATGCCAACTATAAAAATCTTCTTTAAGCACCACGGCCGGTCAGGCTATCCCCGATCCGATGGACATAGATCTCTCCAAAAAACTCCTGCTGGTTGAGGTCCACCTTTCCTTCGAGGGTGAGGAAGAGGAGAGGTATGTACACTTCGGGTAACGGCCAGGAGAGCCGCTGGCAGAGGGATGCCAGCCCGACCTCGGTCTCCCCCTCTTCGGGATCCAGGGAAGCGAGAACCTGCTCCGCTGCACCCTGATAATCTTCACGATGGGCGATGGAGACCACGTCGTCCGCAATCACCTCGGCTTCCGGTTCTGCATTCGGCGACCGCTGGCGGCGGCGCTGCTGTTTCTCTGCGGTCTTAAGAAGTTTTATCAGCTCGTACAGGGTAACGGGAGACTTTCTCAGATCCTTCCTACCCAGCCTCCGCTGGATCTCCCGCTCCAGCCGGTCCACCGGATCCCCGAACCCAAATTCACCGAATAGATCGTCTTCTGGGAGAGCTTCCTCTGTATCGGGGAGCCCTCCTTCCTCGGCCTCTCCGAGATACTCGGATTTCATGCGCAAGAGGGTGGCCGCGTAGAAAAGAGTTCTTCCCGAGACGCGCAAATCCAGTTCACGGCGTCGTTCGAGCTCTGCCAAGAAGTGATCGGTTACTTCCAGGATATCAATATTCCAGGGATCGATGTCCCCCCGCTCTGCCATCCCGACCAGGATTTCGACCGGGTCCTCATCCATTCGCCTTCACTCCGGTGACCAGTGTGCTCTTGTCTGGCCGCAGGGTGACTCCCAGAATCCGATCCGCCTTCTCAATCATGGGCTTGCGCAATGAGACGATGATGGACTGGGCGTTCCCGGACAGCTCCTTGATCATGCCCGCGATTCGCTCCACGTTGGAACCATCCAGGAACATATCAATCTCGTCCATGGCATAGAAGGGTGCAGGCATGTATTTCTGGATGGCGAAGATGAACGAAAGTGTTACGATGGACTTTTCTCCTCCGGAGAGTGCGGAGAGGAGATGGACTTTCTTTTCCTGGGGCTGGACGGCGAAAGTGAGTCCCCCTTTGAACGGGTCCTCCTCATTCAAAAGCACCAGGTGACCATTTCCGCTGGTCAGGCGGGCAAAGATCTCACGGAAGTTGCTATCGATGGCCCGGAACGCCGTCATGAAGGCATTATACTTCATTTCCTCGAATTTCTCGATTCGTTCCAGCAGGGTGGTCCTCTCCCGGGAGAGCGTCTCTTTCTTTTCTGTGCGCTCATCCACCCGTCCCTTCACCCGTTCGTACTCCTCGATGGCCAGCATGTTCACGGCACCCATGGCGAGGAGCGATTCCTGGGCTTCTTTCAGGCGGTTCTCAATCTGCTGGATGGTGAGTTCAGTCTCCTCTGCTCCACCCGCCGCCTCACGGAGGGTCTCGATCTCGCCCCGCAGACCATTCTCCCGGTCATGAAGAGCGGAGATCTGCAATCTCACCCGCTCCATTCCACTTTCCGCATCGCCAATAGATCGCTCCCCGGCCCGCACCGACTCCAGCGCTCGGTCCCTGTCGGTGCGAAGTTTCTCTAGGTCGGAAGAGAACTCCTTTAATCGGCCCTCCAGCTCCTTGATTTCCCCCTTCGCCTGAACACTCTGATTTTCTGATGCGGATACCTCGCCGTCAAGGGAGGTGTTCTTGTCCTGCACCCGGGTCCTCTCCTCCCCGAGCTCCTCCACCCGCTTTGTAAAGTACTGCCGCTCGCGCTGGGCATCGGTCATGTCGCTTTCTTTGTTGCGCAGCCGGCGCTCTTCTTCTCCGAATGTCTGTCTCTGTTTTTCCACCTGTTCCATCAGAGCCGCGATATGAACATCGTCGAGCTGTTTCTTCTTCTCCTCGATAACCCCATTCAGGCGGCCCAGTTCGCTGTTAACCCGTTCCGTCCGGGATTCAAGAGACGCCAGCTGGTCCGATCCTCCCTGAAGCTCGGATTGCAGGCCAGAGAGACTCGCCTGCAGGGCTTTGCCTTCCTCATCCAGGGCAAGAATCCGTTTCTCCGCCTCCTCGGCAACCGCACGGTGGCGGGTCAATTCATCAATGATGGCAGAACGGTTCTCCCGTTTCTTGTCCACCTCGGCCGTGAGGCCGCGTATGATGCCCTCGTGATCGGCCACCTCCTTTTCTGAATCCGCAAGAATCTGGCGTACCCGGGCGATGTCCTCTCCCGCTGCTATCCCAAATCCACGGCTCTTCTTGAGATACCCTCCGGTCATTACCCCGCTCTTCTCCAGCAGCTCTCCCTCCAGCGTGGCCATGCGGTACTTTCCCATCATCTTCCGGGCCTGATCGAGGGTTTCCACGATCACCGTAGTTCCGAACACTACCCGGAAGGCGGAGTCAAACCGGGGATTATATTCCAGAAGGTGTACCGCGTAATCGATCACTCCCTTTTCTTTCACGGAAGGATAGGTGGGAGGTCGTAGTTTAGACAGAGGGAGAAAGGTGAGCCGGCCTAGTTTATTCTCTTTCAGGTAGGAGATGGCCTGGGCCGCGATGGTGTCATTGTCTACCACCACATACCCCAAACGCCCTCCGGCGGCTACATTGAGGGCGGTGGCGTACTCCTTGGGCGCCTTCCCCAACGCTGCGATGGTACCCTGCACTCCCTCCATCCCCGTGATCGCCTCCAGCGCCCGGCTTTCTCCCTCACCACGAGCCTGTTGCTGTGCCTCCAGCCGGGCGAGTTCCGCCTGGCGGGTCTTTACTTCCTCGCGTGCCCGCTCCAGCGTGGAACGGCTGGCAAAGAGTCGGCTTTCCAGCGACGCGAGCTCTCGATCCAGGACATCTTTGCGAGACCCGGTTTCCTGTACTATGGCCTTACCTTCCTCGCAGGTACGACTTTTTTCCTCCTTTTCCTCCGCATTCCGTTGAATGAGTGACTCCAGTCGCTCAATCTCTGAAGTTCGCAGCCGGCTTCTCTCGATCAGGATATCCTGATCGCGGAGCAGGGCCGCTCTTGCCTCCTTCTGGGTTTCGACTTCCTTCATCAGGGCGAGAATCTCTTCTTTGGCCCCTTCCACCTCTTTCCCGTGCCGTGCAATCTCCCCTTCCATCCGTTCGATCTCGGCCTTCCGCCCGGCGATCTCCATGGATAGATTGGCCCGGTCGATGGACAGGGTGCGGACCAGTTCGGTGCATTCCTTTACCCGCTGTTCTGCCCGCTTCAGATCCATGTAGATGCGGTTCAGGGTCTCATTGTTTTCGTCTTTCTCTTTTCTGGCACGTTCTATGGCCGCCTGTGCGGCCTTGATATTGCTCTTCTTCTCTTCCAGACGGGCCACGAGCCCCATGTATTCGGGACCACTCTTTTCGTTAATCTGTGCTTCGATTTCGGTGAGGAGCTCTTGCCGATGGAGAAGTTCCTTTTGGCGCTCGGCAGCCTGGGTCTCGATGTGTTCCAGTTCGCGGTTCTTCTCCTCCATCACCTGGAGCAGCGCCTCCAGTTCCCGTTCCTTTCCATGAAGCGCCGCGTTCATGCGCGAGCGCTCTAGACGGCCAATCTCATCCTGCAGCTGGCGATACTCCACCGCACGTTCCCGTTCGGCGGTGAGTTCTTCGAGGCGGCTCTGGAGTTCCCGCAGAACGATCTCTTCCCGTTCGATACGTTCTCTCACCACCTCCAGTTCCTGGAGCGCCTGTTCCTTCTTAGACTCAAATTCGGAGACCCCCGCGATCTCATCGATGATCCGGCGACGCTCGTTGTCGCTCATCTCCATGATTCGGGTGATGTCTCCCTGCATGACTACATTGTACCCTTCCGGTTTGATCCCGAAGCGGGAGAGATGATCCAACAGTTCGGACTGGGTGGTGACCCGATCATTAAGATAATAATAGCTATAGTAGCCGTGGGATGCCCGTTTAATCCGTCTGCGGATCCTGGTTCCATCAGAGAACGCTGCGGATACCTCTGCATAATTGCGGTTGCTATTGAGGTTGATGAGATCGGTCAATTTTTCGGCCCGCAGGCTACTGGAACCGGCAAGCGCGAGTACAAACAGGATGCTGTCGATGATATTGCTCTTCCCGGAACCATTCGGTCCCGATATGACAGCAAAACCCTCAAAGAATGGTATTTTTGTAATCCCGCTAAACGACTTGAAATTATTGATTTCCAGCTCGGTGATAAACACCTATTGAGCACCTACTTCTTTTTCTTGATGACGACAGAATCGTCAGTCGCGCTATCATCCTCGGTTGCGTAGATAAGCGGTGCACCTTCCTTTTCTCCTTCCTTTCCCTTCCGCATATTTTTCTGGCCATATCGTCCGCTGGCAATGATGTAGTCCGAACTTGTCCTCCGTTCCGGTTTGAGGGTTCCATCCGGCTGCATGATCATCTCCAGGGAAGCCCCCTCTGCCTCTGCTGGTGCGGCCGATTCCTTCTTTGCCGTTGCAGGGACTGCTCTGGGTTGCACCACTACGCGGCGTTCTTCGGCACGGGTGTTCAACTTCATCACGATGGATTTGAGATCCAGCATTTCATCCGTCAGCCCGCGGGTAAGCGCCTCCAGTTCCTTCACTTTACCTTCCAGTTCCGCGATCCGCTCATCTTCCGGGTGTACCATATTATTCTCCTCACTCCTGTTCTTTTCTGTAATTTCGCGTTCGAGATATTTTATTCTCTCGTCCTTAATGGCCATGTCAACCACAATGGTCAATCATAGTGGTGTGAGGTATTACGCTAAATCCTTTCTGGAAAAGAAAAAATATTACCCTAATCAGCCCCACCTTTCTGTGCATGTTGAACCTGAAAACGACAGATCCGGAGATCGCGGAACTGTTGGAGAAAGAGCGTCAGCGCCAGATACAGGGACTCGAACTGATCGCTTCCGAGAACCTGGTGAGCAAGGCGGTATTGGAAGCGATGGGATCCATATTTACCAATAAATATGCCGAGGGATACCCCGGCAAGCGATACTATGGCGGATGCGAATTTTATGATGTCGCCGAAGATCTCGCACGGGATCGGATGAAGAAGCTGTTCGGGGCTGAACACGCCAATGTCCAGCCCCACTCCGGAACCCAGGCCAATATGGCTATCTATTTCGCCACCATGGAGTGCGGAAAGGATCGTATGATGAGCATGAGCCTCTCCCAGGGCGGTCATCTCTCGCATGGCTCACCGGTCAGTTTCAGCGGGAAGATGTATCAGGTAACCCAGTATGGGGTAGATCTGGAGACGGAGATGCTGGACTACGGGATCGTCGACGAGATCGCCAGGAAGGTAAAACCCCGCCTGATCGTCTGCGGTGCAAGCGCCTATCCCCGGAAGATCGACTTCAAGGCATTCCAGGAAATCGCGGAGAATGTGGAGGCGAAATGCATGGCCGATATCGCCCATATCGCCGGGCTCTGCGCCACAGGGGTTCACGAGACCTCGGTGGGGGTAGTGGATTTCACCACCACGACCACGCACAAGACCCTTCGCGGACCCCGTGGCGGTGCGATCATGTGCGATAAGGAGTATGCTCCGATGGTGGACAAGGCCGTTTTCCCCGGTATGCAGGGAGGTCCGCTGATGCATACCATTGCCGCGAAGGCGGTCTGTCTGAAGGAGGCGTTGGAACCCTCCTTCAAGGAGTACAATCGCCAGATCGTGAAAAATGCCCGTAAGATCGCAGATGTGCTCTCCGACGCGGGACTGCGTCTCGTATCCGGAGGTACGGATAACCATCTGATCCTGATCGATCTTACCAACCGGGGTATTACCGGGCTTGAAGCCGAGATCGCACTGGGCAAGGCAGGTATCACGGTCAACAAAAATACCATCCCCCGTGAATCCCGCAGCCCCTTTGTCACCAGCGGTCTGCGTATTGGAACTCCCGCAGTCACCACCCGTGGAATGAAGACCGGGGAGATGGAACAGGTCGGAACCCTGATCGCCGAGGTATTGAAAGATATCCACAATGAAGCGGTCATTCGCCGTGTGAAGGCCGACGTCGTGGCAATGGCAAGCCAGTTTCCCATCTACCCTGAGACTGCATGATACTGGATGGCAAAAAGATCTCGGATAAACGTCTGGAACTTCTGGAGGAGAGGATCAGCGAATCGGGACTCCACCCCCACCTCGCCACGGTTCTGGTGGGAGATAATCCGGCTTCACGGCTTTACGTAAACATGAAGCACCGTGCCTGCGAACGGGTAGGCATCGGGTCCGTTTCCGTAACCCTGCCGGATCCCTCCACCACCGATCAGGTGACCGAGGCGGTCCTGCATCTCAATGAAGATCCACAAATTGACGGGATTCTCGTCCAGCTCCCTCTTCCCGTCCATGTGGATACCGGCGCGGTCATCGAGGCCGTTTCTCCAGAAAAGGACGTAGACGGATTCCATCCATGTAACCTTGGTAAGCTGTTCATGGGAAATCCGGTCTTCATTCCCTGCACCCCGCGAGGGATCATGACCCTGTTGAAGGAGTACCAAATCTCCATCGCGGGAAAGAACGCGGTGGTGGTAGGAAGGAGTATCGAAGTGGGAAGGCCACTGGGGATGCTCTTATTGTCTGCAGACGCGACCGTCATGTTCTGCCATCGTAAGACAGAGGATCTGAACACCCATACTCTCGCGGCCGACATTCTGGTCAGTGCGGTCGGGAGGGCTCACTTCATCACCGCAGACATGGTGCGCCCGGGTGCTACGGTAATCGACGTGGGAACCAACTATGTGGAGGGCAAACTGACCGGGGACGTCGACTTCAAAGGCGTATCCTCGATCGCTGGAGCAATTACCCCGGTTCCTGGCGGAGTCGGCCCCATGACCATTGCCTCGCTGATGGAGAATACGTTTCAGGCGGCATGGAATCGTCAATGCACCCCTGTTCGATAAATCACATGCAGGTCGGCTCTGGAAATCCCATCCGATTGATGGGCGTGCTGAATGTGAGCCCGGAATCGTTTTTTCCTTCATCGTATGTTCCCAAGGAGAAATTGTTACCACGAGCGGTCGAGATGCTGGAGGAGGGGGCGGATCTTCTGGACGTGGGGGCCCGGGCCACGGGACCCGGAGCTCCTCCTCTCAGCAGGAAAGAAGAAATAGATCGGATATCGGCTGCCCTTCGCGAACTGGAAGGCATTGCGACCCTCTCGATAGACACGATGCATGCCGAGGTGCTGGAGGAAGCCCTGCGATTTGAGATTCATGCCGTCAATGACATCTCCGGACTCGTGGATCCCCGCATGGGACAGCTGATCGCGGATGCGGGCCTGCCTGCCATCCTGATGGCGGCCCGGGAAAGGCCAGGCGACGTGGGACCGGTGGAAGAGGTTGAGCGGACTCTGATGGGGATAAAAGAGAGGTGCCAGGCGGCGGGGATTGAAGAGTACATTCTGGATCCCGGTATCGGTCTCTGGACCGCCGATCGGACCATGGAGGACAACTGGGAGTTGTGCCGTGAATTCTCCCGGTTCTTAGCGCTGGGTCGACCCCTTCTTGCCGCGATCTCCCACAAGTCCTTTCTGGGAGGGCTGGTGAACAAACCCGTCCAGGGAAGAACCGCTTCCTCAATCGCTCTTGGGGTCCTTCTGTTCTGCCGCGGAGCAGCGATGATCCGCGCCCATGATGTGGCAGAAACCGCAGATGCCATACGGGTATACGAGAAGATGGAGGTGAGACAATGAACCGGTCCTTTTGCGTATATGGCCTTCATACCGGACTCGTGCGGCAGGGAGACGACCTGGTGTCCCATCTGATACGATCCGCAGAAGAGTCTGAATGCCACGGTCTCCAGGACGGAGACATCGTGGTGGTAGCCGAAACGGTGGTTGCGATGGCAGAGGGAAGTGTGACCCGTCTGGACGAGGTGCAACCCTCCGATGAAGCGCTCCGCCTGGCGACTACGTACAGGATGGATCCCCGCCTCGTGGAAGTGGTGTTGCGGGAAAGCGACCAGGTGGTAGGAGGAATTCCGGGGTTCCTGTTATCCATGAAAAACGGCACGCTGCTTCCCAATGCAGGGGTGGACCAGTCTAACGCCCCTGTCGGCAGCGTGGTGCTCTTGCCGCGGAATCCGAATGCCAGTGCCTCTGCCCTTCAACAGTCGGTACGGAGACATCTGGGGGTCCGGATTGGGGTGATCGTGGCCGATTCCCGGACTCACGCGATGCGTCTGGGATGTGCCGGAGTGGGGATCGGTTGCGCCGGAATCGATGCCGTAATCGATGAGCGGGGAAGACGGGATCTCTTCGGTCGAGAGCTGCACGTCACCCAGCGTGCGGTGGCGGACTGCATCGCTTCCGCCGCGGAGCTGCTGATGGGCGAGGCGGATGAATCCGTGCCCCTGGTGGTGGTACGGGGTCTGGGATTACCTATCGGGGATGGAGTCGGAGTTCCGTCCATCGATGCTTCCGAGTGCCTGTTTATGGGGGTGGCGCTTCACGCTGACCCGTCCGTGCTCCGTGACCAGAGAAAAACCCCGTGACTCAAGGAAGTCCCTGCTTCTCCCTTCATTATGCAGCAGCACCTCCACCAGGTCTTCCTTTTCATCCACGTCTGTGTGGAGCCGGAACGAGTCGATCACTTCAACGCTGCAGCCGAACTCTGAGGCGATCCGTCGGTGCTTCAGAAAACTCGCTCCATAGAAATCGGCCCGAAATCGCGTGGGGTCTTTGAGAAACAATACATTGGTTCCTCCTCCACGGCCGGGGACCATACCAATATCTGCCCGGGTGGTACATACCCGCTGAAGGGATTCGGGGCTGGCCAGAGGAAGATCTCCCATCACCAGCAGCAGGGGATCCCGATGTTCCGAAAAGAACACGTTGAGCGCATCGTTGAGCCCTGAAGCCATCACCCGTACTTCCACACCCGACAAGGCGAAGGGATGGGTGGACAGGATGACGGGGACGATTCCACAGGCCATGAGGGCGTCCAGTACATCCGCGATCATCGCCCGGGCAAATTCCTCCCGTTCTTCCCGACTGAGCACAGGAGAAAGCCGGGATTTCGGATTCACCGGCTTGAACGGGACAACCGCGTGAACGGGCATTCTCGGATAGATGTGGCATCCGATCCCAAAAAGGATCGTATTTTACCCGAATCCTATCGTCTTCGATACATATTTTTTCAAATGCGTGCGATATGATATACGAGTGAAGGATGGTCCGAACAATCACCTATTCCCGGAACGTATTTTTACCTCTTACCACGGTCTGCAGAAATCGGTGCGGGTACTGTTCCTTCCGTACTCCCGTGGGGCCGGATGCCATCCTCCCCCCCGGTGAGGTACACAACCTTCTGGATCGGGGAAAGGCTCTGGGTTGTACCGAGGCCCTATTCACGTTTGGTGAACGGCCGGAGCAGGAGCCGGGTTTTTCCAGTTTTCTCCAGGGTTTTGGGTATGGGAGCATTCTCGAGTACTGTCACGAGGTCTGCCGGGAGAGTATTGCCCATGGACTTCTTCCCCACACCAATGCAGGGGTGCTTTCTGCAGAAGAGCTGACGGAGCTTCGGCAGGTCAATGCGAGTATGGGGCTGATGCTGGAGACTACCGCTCCGATCGCAGCCCACCGACAGTCTCCTGGAAAGAATCCGGAGCAAAGAATTGAGATGATGGAGAACGCAGGAAAGATGCGCATTCCTTTTACCACCGGGATCCTGGTGGGCATAGGAGAGACCATGGAGGATCGGGAAGAATCCCTCACCGTAATACGGGACCTGCACCGCAGGTACGATCACATCCAGGAAGTGATCATCCAGAACTTCTGCCCCAAGGAGGGAACTACTATGGGCAGATCGCCGGGTCCCACCCGCGAGGAGATGTGCGTGACCATCTCTCTGGCCCGGGATCTGCTACCCCGGACCGTGGCCATACAAATTCCCCCTAACCTGACCGATGCGGCTTCCCTCGTCTCTTGCGGAGTGGACGACCTGGGAGGAGTATCGCCCCTCACTCCTGATTATATTAATCCGGAACATCCCTGGCCGGAACTGGACCATCTGAAGAAGATCGTGGGTGCTGCCCGGCTGCGGGAGCGACTGTGCATCTATCCCCGTTTTATCGAAAAAAAGTGGTATCCTCCCGAGATCGAAGGACTTATCAAAATGCTCGAGCAAGAAATTCAGGAGAGATCTTGAATGAACCGGGGCGAACGGTTGTATGGCGGCAAGGCCAAAACCATCTACCAGGCAAACGAGCCTGGCTATCTGATCATGGAATTCCGTGATGATATTACGGCGTTTGATGGGGGAAAGAAGAACACTCTGAAAGGAAAAGGCTCCTATAATTGTTGCGTATCGTCCTTCTTCTTCCAGATGCTGGAGTGCCAGGGGGTTCCCACCCATTTTGTCCGGGGTCTGGATGATCACACCCTGCTGGTAAAGGCTCTCGCTATGATTCCTCTAGAGGTCATCATTCGGAATGTGGCCGCCGGGTCCATGGTCCGGAACCTCCCCTTCCGGGAAGGTCAGATACTGAATCCTCCGGTGATCGTCATCGATCTGAAGGATGACTCCCGTCACGACCCCATGCTGAACGACGATTTAATTCGGGCGCTGGGGATCGTGAATGCATCCGATCTCAAAAAAATCAAACAGTTTGCGTTACGAATTAACACGGTTCTGAAAGACTTTCTGTCGGGTAAGGGTATCACCCTGGTAGATTTTAAACTGGAGTTTGGTAGATGCGGAGGACAGATTATGGTGGGAGATGAGATCTCTATGGATTCCATGCGACTCTGGGATGCGACCACCGGCCTATCTCTGGATAAGGATGTCTACCGGTTTGATAAGGGAGATGTGATGGCCATCTACCGGTCCGTATCCCAACAGATCACCGGAGGAAAATGCGGGGTATAATATGAACATTACCGTTAAGATCACCATTGCACTTAAAGAGGGTATTCTGGACCCGGAAGCACGGGCGATTCAGCATGCGTTGTCCGATCTCGGTTTCTCCACCGAGCATCTCTCCAGCGCCCGTCTGTTCTATGTTACCATGGACGTGGAGAGGGAGGAGGAGGCCCTTGCCCAGGCGCGTCAGATGGCGGAGAGACTCCTGGCAAATCCGGTGATCCACCGATTTACCGTTGAGGTCTCCCGATGAAGTTTGCCGTCATCCAATTTGGCGGTAGCAACTGCGACCTGGACACGTATCACGCCATCCACGAGGTGTGCGGGGTAGATACGGATCTGGTCTGGTATAAGGAGGATCTGAAACGTTCCTATGATGCGATTATCATCCCGGGAGGGTTCTCCTATGGCGATTATCTTCGAGCTGGCGCCATTGCGGCTCGTACTCCCATTATGCAGGCGATTTTGCGACACGTGCGGGAAAAGCGGCTGCTTCTCGGCATCTGTAACGGTGCCCAGATCGGGGCGGAAAGTGGTTTTATTCCGGGGACCTTTGCCATCAATGCCTATCCCAAGTTCATCTGTCGCTGGGTGCATATACGAGTGGAAAACGCATCCACCCCGTTTACTTCCCTCTACCGTGAGGGGGAGGTGGTCCGTATCCGGATTGCGCACAAGGAAGGACGTTATGTGGCCGCGTCATCCACCCTTGAGGCCCTGAACCGTAACCGGCAGATCGCTTTTCGATTCTGCGATGATCAGGGCGTCGTATCTCCAAGGGTGAATCCCAATGGTTCGATGGAGCAGATCACGGGGGTTCTGAATGAGCAGAAGAATGTTCTGCTGATGATGCCCCATCCTGAAAGAGCGTCTGAGAACGAACTGGGATCGGAAGATGGAAAAAAGATCTTTGAATCCATGATCGCATACGTCGAAAAGCAATAAGTACTCTTTTTTTAAGAACTGCCCGGAACATCTCCCATCCACAGATAGCATCCTTCCCGTTCATCCCATTACGCAAGATCGACCGCGTGATGATTTGTTCTTACCGCCCGAACTCTCCGACCTGCAGGGGATCCTTTGGAAAAAAGGTTATGCAGGCATTATTGAACCAGCGATCCGGCACGGTCTTTTTTTTCAGAGTTCCTTGATTCTTGCCTGTCGTGACGAGGTGGGTTCCACATAATCGTGGAGTGCCTTCAGTGCAAAGGTCGTCGCATCGTGCAGAGCCTGACTCGCCCGCTGCCGTTCCTCGGTACTTGCAGATTCTTGAGCAAAGGGCGCCCAGAACTGTACCTGGTTATAAAAGTCTGTGGAGACGGTTTCTGCCTGGATCAGGTTCGCGAGTGCCACCTGGATCTCCTCACAGGGCTTGAGCAGGAACATAGCGATGACCACGGATATTCCAAGTACGCCAAAAATCAGTGTGATGATCCCGTTCTGGAGCAGGATACCGGATATCGCCGACAGTCCGATGAGGACCGGCCCGGTCATGACGGATATGTTATTCATCTGAACAAGATTTTTGAAGCCCTGGCGGCCGTCTTCCAGTGTAGCGGTCAGATGTTCCAGCCGGTTGGGGTGTGAACGGTACGCCCGTGTGTCATAGGTTCTAGGAATCTCGATGGCCTTCCCATTGTCCATGCTTTCAGATGAAGAGATGGCCTGCATATCCTGCTCAACGAGATTCGGAGAATGACTGTAACAGCTTTTTCGAAGAAACGTTTCGGCAGATTGAATTCTGTTGGTAAGAGCGTCCCAGTATTGGTCGTCCATAGGTATCATTAACCCCTTATTTTTATATAAACATATCTTTTTATAAAAAATTAATAATTACCAATATATTTGAATTAATCAAATAATATTCGTTAATTTTGTATATCAGACCATTTTAACTTTAATAGATAATAACAAATATATTATATAATAATCAAATTTTAGATATTCAGAAACTCGTCTATCGCGTATTGCGATCGTGGGGCAATTTTCCAAGGAAAACGGAAGATCTCCTTTGGCCCTGCAATAAGAAAGAGAACCCTGCACGGATCACGCTGGAATTGCGGAGATTGTTCGATTGAAGATTTAAATCGTGGACGACGTTCAGGTGGAACAGAAATGATACGGTTCCATTTGGAGAATCGGGCATAGCACAGGCAGATTCCTGAAAGATCTGCGAGCACGGGAGTGGGAATCCCGATCCCCCGGGTCATGTTCCGAATCTATCGTGAACGAGACACGATTCCTGCCCGCAACGTCCGCCATGGATAGGGCAATACGATGAAACAGATGACGGCCGCGAGGATCGGAAGGGGCAGAAAGGATAGTGCCGTTTCGACGGAGAGGGTGTCCGCCAGGGCACCCGTGACCGCCACCCCGATCCCTCCTCCCCCCACCGCAAGACCGAGAACCAGTCCCGAAGCAAGTCCGACGTTATGAGGCATCATTTCCTGGGCGACCGCGACCGTTACGGCAAACGTAGACCACAGAGTCAGACCGAACAGCAGCAGCGCGATGTAGGAGACAATTCCATTCGTCGAGATGAAGATCAGGAAAACGGGGATGGACAGAGTCATCCCAAGGATGCTGTACTCCTTTCTTCCGTACCGGTCCGAGAGCACACCTCCCATGACCTGTCCTACAACCCCGGCGAGAAGCATCAGAGTGACAAGTCCGGTTGCGGTGACCAGGTCCAATCCTCTCTGAATGAGAAGCGGAGGGATGTAGGAAATGGAGGCAAAGATCGCCCAGGCGCGGAGTGCGGCACCCAGGACAAGGATGACTATGGGAATGACCGGAAGCGGGGTTATGGAGTCCTCCCCGCTTCGGGGAGCGGTCATGGTCTGGGAGGGGATCCCGCGTGCCAGATATGCCATGATGGTTCCCGGAAAGATGAACAGGACCAGTCCGGTGAGGCCAAACCATCCGATTGCCACCCCTACCAGCAACGGTGCCAGTGCATATCCCAGATTTCCTCCAATGACAAAGTAAGACATCAGCCTCCCTCGGTTGCAATCCCTGCATTCTGCCCCCACCTGAGCAAGCCCGGAGGGATG
>JBAIXL010000081.1:0-1691 GCA_037916685.1 Methanolinea tarda | reverse complement strand
GCCTCCGGGGACACGAACGCAGAACGAGAATCTGCCGCGAAACCTGACCCAGGATAAGATCACCCGCGTTGAATTGTCGAAGAGCTCGATGAGTCTTTTTGTCGTTGATGCCCGCACGGGAGAGCTTCTGTGGGACGACCGTGCGGGGCGGAGCGGTGGAGTCGTACATCAGGGCAAATTCTTTGAGATGATCGACGATCTCGTCGACGGACTGCCTTGATGCGATCCGCATGCCTCCCGGAATCTAACTGTCTTGGATGGAGGAATTAACAAAACGGGACCGCTGACGAAATGCAGCGATCCCGACTATGCACTACTCACCATCATGAAACGGCGGGTATCTCACCGCTCCATCTCATCCCCCCATCCGCCCCGGCCGCCTCGAAAATGCTCTCTGATCATTCCCAGGAGCCCATGGCCCCGTCCCCTCTCCGCCATCAGTCCCATCCTCTTCCACGTCTTCTGCTGGTCCGGATTCAGGATCTTGTTCACATCGAACCAGAAATCGGTCCGGTTAACCGCGATATCGCTCATGAACTGGTGAATCTCCTTCTGCTTCGCCACAATCTTCGCCTTGTCCGGGGAGTCCTGATTGAACAGGGAGTGAAGGTCAACCTCCGCGGTTCTGATCTTCGCCCGAATGCCGATCTGCGCTTTCACGAGATCCGCAGACATCTGCTCCACCTGCTTCTGCTGATCCTCCGTGAGATTCAGCTGCTTCATCGCTCTCCTGCCGATCGGGGCAGTCCCGTCGTCGCCTCTCCACGGATGCTGACCGAAAGCGAGCACCGTTGTGAAGGCCATCAAGATAAGTACTACAGTTTTCATTTCTTGTCTCCTTGAACTCCTTATTTACCATATTCGACACGCAGAACGGGGAAAGGTTTATTGATTTCCCTCTTGCATATGGTCATGGGCGTGGATATATTGATCTTCACTTCGAACCATATGAGGCTGGATTGGCATGAGCACGCGACGGGCGAGAACGGGGGAGAGTAAGCGCATTCGGGCTGTACCTGGCGTAGGCGATTCTCATTGCATCCGGCAAAAGGTGCTCATTCCGGCAGGCACGCGCGATGTTTATGATGCATTCCTGGACGCCGGGATTCATTCGGCCTTCACCGGCGCCGCGGCCACCTGCGAGCGGTGGGTTGGTGGGAAGTTTACCGCGTGGGATGGATACATCTCCGGGAAGAATCTCAAGCTGGAGAGCGGCCAGCGGATCGTTCAGGAATGGAAAACCACCGAATGGCCCCGAGGATTTCCCCCATCGATTCTCGAACTTGTCCTGAAACCACGAGGGGGAAGGACGGACGTCCATCTCACGCAAAAACAGGTCCCTCCAAGCCAGTCAAAGCAATACAAGCGAGGATGGAAGGAGTTTTACTGGAATCCTCTGAAGAGGTACTTTTCATCAAAATAGCATAGCTGTATGTGATAACGGATCAAGAATTCCCTCTCGCACGATCGTTCCCACCTCCGAGCTGTTTAATTTTTCATCAATCCGCTTTTCCCATCTTTATTCAAAAATAATAAGTTGGGGTGCGCCGAATTTCATTCTTGAGAGGATTTCGCGGAAAAATCCTCTGAATTGACAAGTATGGAAGTCGGAATTCTGGCTTAATTTATGATAGAGAGGTCTGAAATAGTACGCATTCATTCCAAGGTTTGAGGATGGCAACTCTCACGAA